>DASQVN010000226.1:0-2923 GCA_035640755.1 Rhodopila sp. | reverse complement strand
CGAAGCGGGGCGCATGGGCTTGGGGCATGCCGGTCGCTTCGGATGCGGGGTTCGGCGGGCTATGGGACGAGATGGGGTTTCCTGCTGCGGTTGGCGAACACGGCAGCGCGGCATGGTTGCAAACGGTGTGCCGTGTTTTTGGCCGCTGCGGCCGTGGACGTCGTGGATGGCGGCCCGATGTCCCCGGCCTTGAGCTGGGGATCCGGCCGCCATGAGGGGAAGGTCGTTGCGTGGGGTTGCTCGATTAAGCCTTTGGGCGCTGAGCTTCCTTGGCGAGCGCAGCCGCCGCGCGCTGGATCACGCCTGTCCAGTCGCCGCGCCGCGTCTGCCGGAACAGGCGCATGCTTGGGTACCAAGGCGTGTCATCACGGTCAAGGAACCAGCGCCAGCAGGAGTCGAAGCGGTTCAGCATCCATACCGGCCGGCCGAGCGCGCCGGCCAGGTGGGCGACAGCCGTATCGACAGCGATCACCAGATCGAGCCCGCTGATCAGGCCGGCCGTGTCCGCCCAGTCGGCCAGCCGCTCCGATACATCGAGCAGCGGCAGCCCCGGTGCCTGGCGCAGCTGCGCCGCCGGCGGGCCGAGCTGCAGCGAGATGAAGCTGCATCCGGGCACCGACAGCAGCGGCAGCATGTCGGCCAGACGCATCGAGCGGCGGCGGTCGATGGCGACCGCATGCGGCTGCTCGGTCCGCGACCTGCCGGCCCAGACCAGCCCGACCTTCAGCCCGGACATGCCCGCCAGCACATCCGCCCACGGCCGCGGGTCACCCGAGAGGTACTGCGCGGGCGCCGGAATCGTCTCCAGCGTCGTGCCGAACGCATGGGGCAGGCTCAGCAGCGGGCAATGGTGGTCGAACGGCGGGAGCATGCCGTCGTGTTCCGAGAGCACTTCCGCCACGCCGTCCAGTGTCGCCATCAGGCGCTTCAGCGCCGCCGGCACCACCAGCACGACGCGCCCGCCGGCCCGCGCCACCATCGGCGCATACCGACAGAACTGCAGCACATCACCGAATCCCTGTTCGGCCCACAGCAGCACAGCCTCGCCGTTCAGTTGCTGCCCGGTCCAGCGCGGCTGCGGCAGCACCGGCACGCGGACTCCCGTCGGGCCGGCCAGCGCCTCGACCGCCCAGCGCGCTTCGTATTCCTGCCAGCCTTCGGTGAGGCGTCCCTGCATCAGCAGCGCCAGGGAAAGGTTGGTCCGCGCCTGCGGACTGGATGGATCAGCCGCCAGCGCCTCCCGGCAGCAGGCTTCCGCGTCCTGCGGGCGTACCTGCTCCAGCAGCGACAGCGCCAGGTTCGCGCGCCCGCGCGCCGGATCGACGCCCAGCGCCAAGGCCTGCCGGAACAGCGCCTCCGCCGCTTCCGGGCGGTCCTTCAACTGCTGCATCGTGCCCAGGTTCAGCGTCGCGTTGGCGTGCGAGGGATCGAGCCGCAGGGCGGCGCGGAAGGCGTTCTCCGCCTCCGCCAGATGACCCTGCGCATACAGCGTCATCCCCAGGTTGTTCTGCGCATCGGCGCTGTCGGGGTCGAGCAGCAGCGCGCGGCGGTGGCACGACAGGGCATTGTCGGCCTGCCGCAATGCCAGCAGCGCCAGGCCGAGATTGCTCCAGGCCACCTGAAATCCCGGGTCGGCCTCGAGCGCTCGGCAATAGAGGGGCACCGCATCGGCGATCTGGCCCTGGCGGTGCAGATGATAGGCTTCGGTATGGAAGTCAGCGGCGGCGTCAGTCATGCCACCGCAGGTTGTGATGACTTAAATCCTAGACAAGACCTCGTCCCGGAATTTTTTCACCTCCGTAGCGGACCGCGCCGCGTCGCGTCCCTCGAAGTCGAAGTCGATGCCGGTGACGCCGATCTCCCTGAGCGCGGCGATGTCCTCGATCGTGTTGGCGATGGTGCCGGTGAACAGCTTGCGGTTACCGTCGGTGGCGGGCGGCGCGGCATAGGCGTGGCGCTTGACGCGATAGACCACGCCGACCGCGTTCGGGTCCCGCCCTGCCGCCGCGGTCAGCTCCCTGAGCCTGGCGATCCCGGCGGTGAGCCGCGGCAGGGTATCGAGCAGGTGCGCATTGTTGCTGCCGATCGGGTACCAGGCGTTGCCGATGCGTGCCGCCCGCCGCATAGATGGGCCTGATTCGCCGCCCACCCAGATCGGCGGATGCGGCTTCTGCACGGGCCTGGGCTCGATCAGCAGCCCGTCGATGTTCACGTACTTGCCGTGGAACACCGGCTTCTCCTGCGTCCAGATCGTCCGCATCGCATCCATGTATTCGTCGGTGACCGCGCCGCGTTCGGCGAACGGGGTGGTTGCCACCGCGTCGATCTCGGCCTTCAGCCAGCCCGCGCCGATGCCCACCGTCAGCCGCCCGCCCGAGAGCACATCGATGGTGGACAGCATCTTCGCCGCCACCACCGCGGGCCGGTGCGGCACCACCATCACGGCCAGGACCAGCTGAATCCTGCTGGTCCTGGCCGCGACCCAGGCCGCGGCCGTCAACTGCTCCATCCGGTGTCCCGGATCGGGCGAGTAGAACTCCCCGGTCGTCGAATACGGATAGCCGGGGGCGGAGGTGTCGGGCAGCGCGATATGGTCGGTCAGCGTCAGGTAGTCGAAGCCCAGTGCCTCGCCGAGTTGGGCGGTGTTGGCGATGACCTCGGGCGTTGCCATCGGGCCGCTGATGGGCAGGTTGAAGCCGATCTGCATGGAGGTCCCCCGTTCGTGTGTGTGCTGAGCAAGCCGGGTGGGGGTTCCGGTGTCAATCTTGCGGGTGTGGGTTATTTGATTCGCCACGGGGGGCACGGTGGGGGGACGGAGGGCCGCGGAGTCAGGTGGCGTGTGATGGGAGGGTGGCGCGGGCGAGGGTGGTTTGGGCGAGCAGAGTTTGCCGGGGGGATGGATGGGTGCTGGGTTGGGTCGGAG
>DASQVN010000225.1:0-2636 GCA_035640755.1 Rhodopila sp. | reverse complement strand
CGAGATGCCCGACTTCCCCGCCGGATCCGCCTTGGTGGCCGAGGTGACGATGCCCCAGCTCTCATCCTTGCTGATCCAGATCGCGCCCGGCGGGCCGACCACGCTGCCCGGCGCCTCGAACGTTGCCCTGATTTTCGGCGGCCAGGACGTCACGTCGATGACCGTCACCGTATCCGGCTCGACCTTCTCGGGCGCGACGATGGTTTTCTGCGCGTCCATCACCGAGTGGCCATCGTTCGACGACACCACCACGTCGGCCCGCGCCCCCGCCGGCAGCGCGGCCAACACGGCGCCGGCCACCAGGGGGGCGGCCAGCACGGCAGGGATGCTTCGCATTCTTGTTTCCTCCGGTTGTCATTGTCCGCCGACCGTCATTGCTTGCCAGTTCTCATTATCTGAGCGTGTGACGCACGATTCGTGACGGTTCGGCCTCACCCGGTCCTCCGCTGGGTCGTGCATCAGCCGCCGCCCATGCCGGCAAACAGCGCCCCCGACCAGCATGTCATCCGGCCAGCATGCGATCCAGCAAGCCGAACGCGTTCATATAGTGGCCGGCATACCCCGCCCTCTCCGGTCGGTTGAACAGGGCAGGGAAGTCGAAGGCGCCCGGCCGGAACAGATGCTGTTCACACCCGTTTCGGAAGCAGTCGGCCAAGCGACCTGGATGGCCGCACCTTCCAGCCGCAGATTGCGTCCAACATAAATGCCGATCCGCTCCGTGCCGATCGACGCCATGGCGTTCCTCCCCCCGGATGTTCCCCCGCTTTGTCGCGTGTTGCAGCCAATCTGCGCCGGCCCCGCGCTGCCTGGCAAGCGCCCCATCCGAACAGTTCTTGAGTGCCATGCAGTCTGCAGGCATTGTCCGCCGCGAATGCGAATCCGTGGAGAGTTCCTCGTCATGCGGCACCTTGCCCTGCTCAGCCTCGCCCTCGCCCTGAGCGGCTGTGGCTACAAGACGTGGTCGAGC
The DNA here is from genome assembly GCA_035640755.1 of Rhodopila sp. Taxonomy (GTDB): domain Bacteria; phylum Pseudomonadota; class Alphaproteobacteria; order Acetobacterales; family Acetobacteraceae; genus Rhodopila. The sequence continues at coordinate 1,669 of DASQVN010000225.1, read as the reverse complement.
CTGCCCTTCACCAGCGGCGGCAATCCGAACGCGCCGGCCGCTGCGGGCGAGAACCTCAGCCGGGTGGAGGGGCAGTCCGCTGCGGTCACCCCGATGACGACCGAGCCCGGGGACATCTGGCCGGGCCCGCTGGCGCCGCCGCCTACCCTGCAGGACCTGGAGAAATCCAGCGGCCTGACGCCGCAACCCGAGCAGCCGGTGCCGGGCTCCCCGCTCAGCCGCGGCACGATGCCAGCGCCGTCGCCCAACCCCAGCACCGGCAGCTCGACCCCGCCGGGCAACGCGCAGCCGAACCTGGCCACGCCGGAGCCGGCGCCGCCGTCCTCCAGCTACGCCGCGCCGCCGGCTGCGCCGCCGCCGCGCGGTCAGGCGGGCCAGGTGGTGCAGACGCCGAACGGGCCCGAGGTCACCACCGGCGGGACGTCGGGCTACCAGACCAGCACCAGCCCCGGCGGCGGGCAGTCGATCATCGTGCCCAACGGCAACGGTACCAGCACCGTCATCCACTCCGACGGGCGGGTTGAGACCATTCCAACCAAGCCCTGAGGCCCCATATCCGCCGCATGGGCAACTCGGTCAAAGTTCTCTATTTCGCGTGGTTGCGGGAGCAGGTGGGCATCGGCAGTGAAGACCTGCCGCTGCCCGCCGGCATCGACACGGTGGGCCGCCTGGTCGCGCATCTGGCTGGCCGCGGTCCCGGTTTCGCCGCATTCCGCAACGGCGCGTCGATCCGCTGCGCCGTCAACCAGGAATTCGCAGGCGTCACCCAGAAGATCGCCCCAGGCGATGAGATCGCCTTCTTTCCGCCTGTCACCGGCGGGTGAAGGGTGGCCGGGTGCACGATGACCACTGGAGGATCGCAAGGCGCGCCATCGTGAAACCTGCCGGCAATATACTGCAATGTTGCAATGCACAAACATCAGGCCGGTGATAGGGAAGAATCTCGCTCACGCTTGATTGATACACGCGGATGCATTATGAAAGCGTGGCTTGCATGCCTGCCACGCTGCCTTCTCCCGGTTCCGTATTGACAATCCCATAGAACTGGACAAAACGGGCGGGGTTGTCGCGGCGACAACACCCGTCGGTTGTCGCGCATGGGCAGGAGGGAACGATTATGCAGGACGTGTGGGAACCGATTCCCGGCACGCGGCTCTATTCACGTAACGGCGTGGGACTTTATGAGCGTCTGAACGACAAGCTCTACCTGCGGATCGACGAAGTCGATGAGACCGACGTGCGTGACCTTGCCGTCCGCTTCGCCGACGCGAACGAGGCTCGCTGCCCTGTCCGCGCGGTCGCCTGATATCCGATCGCCGAGAAGCGTGAGACGCGCAACGTTACGGCTCGGCGCGTGAATCAGATACCGCAAACTAAACCGCGTCCAGTTTGCAACCGGCGGTTTGCATATCTTGGTTGGACGAGGGGGATCGCCCATATGGCAGGTCCCCTGACTGAGGCTTTTGAAGACTATTGTTACGCGTTATGGGCGCTGGGGCCAGACGCTGGCGGATTTGCGCCAGCTGGCCCTGAGCGCCGCTCATCCTCGCAGCCGCGAGCGTTTCCTTGCCCTGCATGAGATCGCGCAAGGTGACTGCGCCACGGCCGTGGCGGAACGCACAGGCCGCCGTCCGCAGACCGTGATGGGATGGCTGCATGCGTATAATGA
>DASQVN010000224.1:0-4076 GCA_035640755.1 Rhodopila sp. | reverse complement strand
TCATCAATCATTAACCTTCCTGCTTCATGCTTTTTATAAGCCCGCAAAAGGCGGGCATGTGATTTCCTATACTCAGGTAAGACACCATGGCCGTTACCTCAATCATTACGAACAACGGCGCGATGATCGCGCTGCAGTCGCTGGAAATGACGCAGCAGCAGCTCGCGGTAACCCAGAAGGCGATCTCCACCGGCTACCGGGTGGCCGATTCCACCGATGACGGCGCGGCCTACGCCATCGCCCAGTCGGTACGCTCCAGCGTCGGCGCGCTGACCAGCGCCAACCAGCAGCTCGGCAACGTCAAGGGGCTGCTCTCAACCACGCAAACCGCGCTGAACTCGGCTTCAAACACCATGAACAGCATGCGGGACATCCTGGTCAAGCTGGGCGACCAGAACGTCCAGGGGGTTGACCGCACGAACTACATCAGTCAATATCAGTCGCTGGTGCAGCAGCTCCAAACGGCCATCCAGGATGCCACGTACAACGGCAAGAGCCTGCTGTACAGCAGCGCGGGTGCGGGGGTAAACAAGCAGAACATCAGCGTCGTCCGCAACGAAATGGGATCGACCCACACGATCTCCTCGTGGAACGCGATGTCGCTTGTTTACAATCATGTCAACTACGGCACCGCCGCGACCGGCTCACTCTACACCGCGAGCCATGCTCTCGCTGTCATCACGCCGGGTAGTGCCGGCGCGACGTCGGACAGCTTCCTTGTGGCTCAGAAGCAAATCGGGACTTGGCTTAACAAGATCGGTAACGAGATCAACTACGTTGATAACCAAGTCACCTACAACAACGACAAGATCGACTCCCTGAACAGCGGCCTCGGCGCCCTCGTCGATGCCGACATGGCCAAGGAATCGGCCCAGTTGACCGCTCTGCAGATCCGTCAGCAGCTCGGCACCCAGGCCCTCTCCCTGGCCAATCAGGCGCCGCAGACGCTTCTCAGCCTGTTCAAGTAAGCAACGTCATGCCCGGTGGATCCACCCTTGGCTCCACCGGGTAGCCACTTCCCCCCGGGCCTGCCCGGCTCGGCGCCACAAGGCTGAGGAAAAATGTCCGCTCCTGAAAGGGAAAAACATGTCTAATCTCGTTCTGGAGCTGCGCCAGGGCGAAGTGATGATCGTGAACGGCGCCCCGATCCGCTTTCGCACGCGGTCCCGCATCGAACTGACCGCGAAAGCCCGCTTCCTCTTCGGCAAGCAGATCATGGCCCCCGACCAGGCCACGACGCCCGCCAGACGCATCTATTTCGCCCTCCAGGCCGCCTACATCGGCAGCGAAACCGAGCGTGAACAGGGGCTCGAATCCTTCCGTCATTTCGTCACCGAGTTCCAGCAGGCCACCACCTTGGACTCGGTCCGCCAGATCCTCGACCAGGCACTCGTCGCCGCCGAGGCCGACGATTGCTACCAGGCCCTGAAGCTCGTGCGGCGCATCATCCAGCACGAGGATACCATCCTCGGCAGAGACCAAAATGGCACCCCGCGTACAGGAAGTAGCACGACCCATGCTGAACCAGAAGCTCGCGATTAATACCTATCGGTCCGCGTCCCGCTATCGCTCCCAGCGCGAACAGGAAGCCGACGTCTTCCGTCAGGTCAACGCAACACTCGGCGCGGCACGGGACGCCAACGCCGTCCGGCGGGTGCGCGCATTGGCCGACAACCGCCTGCTCTGGGGCACCGTGACCACGCTGATGCGCGACCCCGCCAACCGCCTTCCGGACTCGCTCAAGTCCTCCCTCATCTCGCTCGGGCTGGCGGTCGAGCGCGAAATGGATCAGGAAAACCCCGACTTCAACTGGCTGATCTCGATCAATGAGCTGATCGCCTCGGGATTGTCAGGAAATACCGCCGGCTAGCCGGGAAGGAGCACCCACCATGAGCGACTCCCAAAGCTACCTGCTGACGCTCTATTCCGGCATCACCGGCACGGCGTCTGATCCAACCTCTTCAATCCTGAATGCCATCTACGGCGGCGGCACCGCCTCCGGCACCGGCGGCACAACTGACCCGGTTCTGGCCCTTAAGGTCGCGCAGGCCACCGAAACGCAACAGGTCAAGGCGACCGCGCAGCAGGCCAGCGTACAGACCGCCATCGCCGCCTTCACCAAGGGCGTACAGTCGGCCACCAGCGTCGACCAGCTCCTATCCAACCCGAACGTCATGAACGTCCTGCTGACCGCCAATGGTCTCAGTGACCAGATCGGCTATACGGCGCTGGCGAAGCAGGTCCTGACCTCCAACCTGAGCGATACCAACTCACTCGCCAATACGCTCACCGATACGCGCTGGAAGACGATCGCACAGACCTATGACTTCCACACCAACGGCCTGACCGCGATCAAGAGCCAGAGCGTCATCGACACAATCACCAACGCGTACGCCCAGGCCCAATGGCGGAGCAACGAGGATTCCGTCACGCCCGGCCTGTCGAACGCGCTCTACTTTATCGCGAACGCATCCAAAGCCACCTCGGTTGACCAGCTTCTCAGCGACACCAACCTGCGCACGGTCGTGCTGACCGCTCTCGGCGTCCCGGCCCAGATCGCCTACCAGGACCTCGGCGCCCAGGAACAGGCCATAACCAGCCGCATGGATATCTCCAAGCTCCAGGACCCCGCATTCGTTCAGCAATTCGCCCAGAGATATTTGATCGCCAACAGCACCAGCTCCTCCGGATCCAGCAGCGCGACCGACCTCACCACGCTGGCGGTCCAGGCCAACGGGATTCTCGTCTGAATTTCAGGTAGTCATCATGAACATGATCTCCCCAGTCGCCGACGTCGATGCGCTGTGCCGGAAAGCAATCCAGTTCCTGGATGCCGGACGCCCCGGCGCGGCCCGCCCACTGGTCGCCGCCGCGCGGGCGCTGAAGGCCGACCCCGCCCAGATCGCGCTGCTCGAAGTCCGCCTGGCCCTGGCGGACGACAATGCCGAGCAGGCGCTCGCCCTGCTCGACCCGGCGATCACCGCTGCCCCCCAGGATGCCCGGCTGCGCATCTGCCGAGCCGAGGTGCGGCAGCGCCTCGGCGATTGGCCAGGTGCGGCGGACGATGCGGCCGAGGCCGTCACCCTCGATCCCGCCAACCCCGAAGCCAAGGCGCGGCTCGGCACCGCACTGCTGGAACTCGGCCACCTGACGGACGCGATCGTCTGCCTCGACGAAGCCCTTGCCGCCGCCCCTGCCCTGACCTTCTGCCGCGCAGCACTGGCGCGCGCCCTGGAACTGACTGGCAATATCGATACAGCACTGCGCGTGCTGATCGACGGCATCCGCCTCAGGCCCGGCCAGACCGCACTGATCAACGCCAGCATCACGATGGTGATCCGCTGCCGGGACTTCGCCGCGGCCGCCGAACTGGCGCAGCAGGCCCGCACATCGGGCTCGGCAAATGCCGAAACCTTCGTGCTGATGGGCCACGCCCTCACCAGACTGGACCGGCATCAGGACGCCGCACTGGCGTGGCAGGAAGCACTGAAGCTGGCGCCCGAGGACCCACACATCCGCCACCTGGCCCGCGGCACGTCCCCGTCCGGCGCGATGACACGCACCCCGGCAGCGTTCGTACGTCAGGCATTCGATCAATACGCGGCGCACTACGACCGGCACGCCAGGAACGTGGAATACGCGGTCCCCACCATCATCGCGTCAGCCATCGCCCGCCATCCCGTGCTGTCCGCCGGCAATCACCTCGGTCCCGTTCTCGACCTCGGTTGCGGCACCGGCCTCGCCGCAAATGCCTTGCAGGAACACCGGCTTGCCCCCATCACCGGCATCGATATCGCACCGGCCATGCTCGCCGAAGCACGTGCGAAACATCTGTATGCCGATCTGGTCGAGGCCGATATCATCGACTTCCTGGCAACGAGCGAGACGCAATGGCCGGTGATCATCGCCGCCGATGCCCTTTGTTACTTTGGCGGTCTGACGGACCTTCTGTCCAACATCCGCCAGGGCCTCACCCCCGACGGCTGGTTCATCTTCTCGATCGAAACCCTGCTGCCCGACCATGACGGCTCCGTCCCCGGAAACGGCTCATGGGCGTTGCAGCCGGAAGGGCGCTA
>DASQVN010000223.1:0-4526 GCA_035640755.1 Rhodopila sp. | reverse complement strand
ACTGGGCATCTGGAATATCTGGGCGACACTTTCCAGCAGCCTGGCCTGGCCGGTGGACTCGGCGAGTTTCCGTTCCAGGGCTTCGCGGGCGTTGGTTTCGGCGTGCAACACGACGGCGCGCTTTTCGGCACGGTGCGGAGTCAGCACCTCGACCTTCTTCCCGGCCTTCAGGCTCAGGGCTTCGGCGATCAGGGCCTGTTCTTCCAGTTCGCAGTTGATCAGCACCTGCGGGGGTGGGGGCTTGTCGTCGTAGAATTGGGCGATGAAGGCGGAAAGGACGCCGGGTGCGTCCTCGGCCTTGGTGTGGGTGGGGAAGAAGGGGCGGTTGCCGTTGTTGTTGCCGCCGCGGATGAAGAAGACCTGGATGCAGGTCTGGCCGGCGGCTTGCCAGACGGCGATCACGTCGGCGTCGCCCAGGCTGGCCGGGTTCACCACGGAGTTGCCCTGTACGAAGGTCAAGCCGCGCAGGCGGTCGCGGATGGCGGCGGCACGTTCGAACTCCAGTGCCTCGGCCGCGTGCTCCATCTCGCTGGCGAGTTCCTGCTGGACAGCGTGAGACTTGCCGCCGAAGAAGGCTTTCGCCTGGCGGACGAGCTTGCCGTATTCCTGGTCCGAGATGCGGCCGACGCAGGGGGCGGAGCAGCGCTTGATCTGGTGCAGCAGGCAGGGGCGAGTGCGGGTCGAGAACACCGTGTCGTTGCAGGAACGGAGCAGAAAGACGCGCTGGATGGCAGTAAGCGCTTGGTTGGTCGCCCAGGCGGAGGCGAAGGGGCCCCAGTAGCTGCCCTTGCGGGTCTGCGCGCCACGGTGCTTGGTGATCTGCGGGTAGGGGTGGTCTTCCGTCAGCATCAGCCACGGGTAGGACTTGTCGTCGCGCAGGACGACGTTGAAGCGCGGCTTCAGGCGCTTGATGAGGTTGGCTTCCAGGAGCAGCGCCTCGGCTTCGGTGTGGGTTGTTACCACCTCCATCGACGCGGTTTCGGAGACCATGCGTCGGAGACGCTCGGGCAGGCGGCCAAGTTGGGTGTAGGAAGCGACGCGCTTCTTGAGGCTGCGCGCCTTGCCGACGTACAGCGCGTCCCCCTTGGCGTCGAGCATGCGGTAGACGCCTGGGTTGGCCGGCATGGTGAGCAAGGCGGTCTCGATGACCGCTACGCCCTGTTCGGTTGTCATGATGTTGGGAATAAGAGGTTGGTGGGGGTGGGAGTCAATGACCGCGGCTGGGTTTTCGGCGGTGCGGTGCTGGCGGGGTTGAGCCGTCACAGGGTCCACGAGAGGTGCGGAGGGCGGACGAAGCAGGGTTGACATCCTTATGCTCGGGGTTAGCATAAGGGGTGTTATGCTCAATTTGAGCATTTGTAGGGAGGGTCTGATGTCAGCCTCGGCTGTGCTTGAGCGTACTGCCCTGTTATATGAACGCGTGCGGTCGGTGATCCCGGCGATCGAATGGCCGGTATTTGCCGATGATGTGGATGCGATCCTGACGCTGAAGCGTGAGCGGGATGCGGTGATCCTGGCGCACAACTACATGACGCCGGAGATCTTCCATTGTGTATCCGACATTGTCGGGGACAGCCTGGCACTGGCGCGGGAGGCGACGCGGACGGATGCCAAGGTCATCGTGCTTGCCGGCGTGCATTTTATGGCCGAGACGGCCAAGATGCTGAACCCGGAAAAGACGGTGCTGATTCCGGACCGACGAGCGGGGTGTTCGCTGGCGGAGTCGATCACGGCGGCGGACGTGCGGCTGATGCGGGAGAAGCATCCGGGCGTGCCTGTCGTTACTTATGTGAATTCATCGGCGGCGGTGAAGGCGGAGTCGGATATCTGCTGCACCTCGAGCAACGCGCTGAAGGTTGTTGAATCCCTGCGCGCGCCGGAGGTGATCATGCTGCCGGACGAGTATCTGGCGCGGAACATCGCGGCGCAGACCAAGGTGAAGGTGTGGACCTGGGCGGGGCACTGCGAGGTTCATGAACGGTTCACGGCCGCCGAGGTGCGGGCGCTGCGGGCCGACTATCCGGGGGTGGTGATCCTTGCGCATCCGGAATGCCCGCCGGAGGTGGTAGCGGAGGCGGACTATACCGGCTCCACGGCCGACATGTCGGGCTATGTGGGGCGGGAGAAGCCGCGGCGGGTGGTGCTGCTGACCGAATGCTCGATGGCCGACAACGTTTCGGTGCATCATCCGGACGTGGATTTCGTGCGGCCATGCAATCTGTGCCCGCACATGAAACGGATCACGCTGCCGAAGATCCGGTACTCCCTTGAAACGATGCGGGAAGAGGTGACGATCGATCCAGCGCTGGCCGAGCGGGCGCGGCGGGCGGTGGAACGCATGCTGGAGGTGAAGTGATGGCGCTGCCGAGCATCATGATCGAGCCGGCGGTGCGGGCGGCGCTGTTGGAGGATCTGGGGCGGGCGGGGGACCTGACGACGGACTCCATCGTGCCTGCTGACGCGGTGGCCCGCACGGTGCTGGTGGCGCGTCAGCCCGGCGTAGTGGCCGGGCTTGATTTCGCGGGCTGCGCCTTCCGACTGATCGACCCGCGGATCGAGGTTTCGGTGGCGCTGCCGGATGGCAGCCGCCTGCGGGAAGGCGAGACAATCGCAACGATCAGCGGTCCGGCACGGGGGATGCTGACGGCCGAGCGAACGGCACTGAATTTCCTGTGCCACCTGAGCGGGATCGCGTCGGCGACGCGGGGGATCGTGGATGCGATCGAAGGCTATCGGGCGCAGGTGTGCTGCACGCGCAAGACCATGCCGGGGCTACGGTTCGCGCAGAAATACGCGGTGCGGGTCGGCGGCGGTTCGAACCACCGGTTCGGGCTGGATGACGCGGTACTGATCAAGGACAACCACGTCGCGATCGCGGGCGGCGTGCGGCCGGCGCTGGAACGGGCGCGCGCCGGCGTCGGACATCTGGTGAAGATCGAGCTGGAGGTCGATACGATGGAGCAACTGCGGGAGGCCCTGGCGGTTGGCGTCGATGCCGTGCTGCTCGACAACATGGGGCCGGAGATGCTGCGCGAGGCCGTCGGGATGGTGGACGGGCGCGCGGTGACCGAGGCCTCGGGGCGCATTCGGCCGGAGACGGCGCCGGCGATCGCGGCCAGCGGTGTCGATCTGCTGTCGGTCGGATGGCTTACGCATTCGGCTTCGGTCCTGGACATCGGGCTGGATTGGACGGGGTGATCGGCGCGGGTTGTCGTGACCTGACATGTTCTGACATCTTTGTGACGAAAACGCTGGTCAGGCGGGTTTCTCGAGCGTAGGGTTCGCTCGCGTTTTCTTGAACTCGTGCCGAGGAACCTGATCTGGTGTCAGAACAGAATTTGATCGAGCGTACGGACGCCCCGACGGGCAAGCCGTCTGCCCTGCGACCGCCGATTCTGTTCTCGCAAACGCAACGTCTGATCACCGAGATCGAGGCGATGGTGGACGGGCCGCTGATTACCTACTGGAACTCGGCCAGCGGCTCGATCTGCGACAACGACGTGCTTGGGCTTTACGGGGTGCTGCGCGACCTGAAGCCGGCGAAGCGGCTGTTCCTGTTCGTGAAGTCCGACGGCGGCTCGGGGCAGGCGTCGCTGCGGATGATCAACCTGCTTCGCCAGTCCTGCGAGCAGCTGACGGTTCTGGTCCCGCTGGAATGCGCATCGGCCGGCACGATGCTGGCGCTGGGGGCGGACAGCATCCTGATGGGGCCGCTGGCGCATCTTTCGGCGGTCGACACGTCGCTGACGCATGACCTTTCCCCGCTGGACCGCGACAATCATCGGGTGAAGGTCAGCCAGGACGAGCTGGACCGGGCGGCGCGCCTGTTCCGACAAAGCAATGACAGCGCGAACCCGTACGCGGCGCTGTTCCAGCATGTGCATCCGCTGGTGATCGGCGCCGTCGATCGATCCTCGGCGCTTTCGACGCGGCTGTGCATCGAAATCCTGGGCTATCACATGACCGACATGGCGAAGGCGCAGGAGATCAGCGACACGCTGAACTCGGGCTATCCGTCGCACAGCTATCCGATCACGCTCCGGGAAGCGCAGCGGATCGGGCTGAACGTGGAGCCGCTGCCGGCCGAACTGAACCGGATGCTGCTGGAGCTGAACGCGGTGTATTCCGAGATGGGGCTGCGGGCGACGACGGACTTCGATGCGCGCAACTCGCACGACAACAGCATCATGAACATTATCGAGGGCCGTGGGCGGCAGGTTTTCTACCAGCATGAGAAGGACTGGCACTACCGCACCGAGGAGCGGCGCTGGATTACGCTGAACGACCGCAGCTCCTGGCGGAAGGCCGAGTGGGTCAACGACGGCGTGGCGGTGTCGGTGTATCCGATCCGCTGAGTGCCCGCCTTCCGCGATTCTGCCTTCATCCCCGCTTGACGCCGGACGGTAGGGCTGCCTACCGTCCGGTAAGCCGTCTGAAAAGCGCGGCGCCCAGTCAGGCGCCCAGTCAAGGGAGGAAGGCATGGCGGAGCGTACGCTGCGCGGCAAGGTCGCCATTATCGGCATCGG
>DASQVN010000222.1:0-2913 GCA_035640755.1 Rhodopila sp. | reverse complement strand
AGCGGATCAGCATGGCGTCAGTATGGAGCCGAAACGGGGGCGGGGCAATGGTTTGAGCTCCGGCTCGGCCGCAATCTGACACCCCTGTCGAAGCGCGGATGGCCGCCTCAAGGGCGGCCATGACGCAGAGGGACGGGCGGGCATGACGGAGAGGGATGGGCGGGCAAGCTGAGAGGGGGCGGGCAGGCGGAGATGGGGGGCCGGGCATGACGGAGAGGGATGGGCGGCCGTGACGGAGAGGGAGTGGCGGCGGCTTCTCGGCTACTGCGCGGCCTTCAGATGCTCCTGCAGGCGAGGCATCAGCTCGACCAGGTTGCAGGGGCGGTGGCGGTTGTCGAGCTGGGAGAGCAGGATGTCGTCCCAGCCGTCCTTGACCGCGCCCGTGCTGCCGGGCAGGGCGAACAGGTAGGTGCCGCCGGCGACGCCGCCGATGGCGCGGGACTGCATCGTCGAGGTGCCGATCTTCTGGTAGCTGAGCATACGGAACAGCTCGCCGAAGCCCTCGATGCGCTTTTCCATCACGCGTTCGAACGCCTCGGGGGTGACGTCGCGGCCGGTGATGCCGGTGCCGCCGGTGGTGATCACCACATCGATCGCGGGGTTGGTGATCCAGCGCCGGAGTTGCGCCTCGATGGCGGCGACATCGTCCTTCAGCAATTCCCGGGCGGCCAGGCGGTGGCCGGCCTTGCCGATGCGCTCGACCAGCGCGTCGCCGGAGCGGTCGTCCGCCAGGGTGCGCGTGTCGGACACGGTCAGCACGGCGATGTTGACCGGGATGAATGGGCGGGTTTCGTCGAGCGGCATGAAGCTGCCTCCTTGGTGGCCTGGGGGCGCCTGTGCGCCGGCTGCCGGTTATTGGTTTGCCGCGCAGATGCACGCTCCCGCACGTTCCGCGCTCCCGCGATCCGCTCAATCAGACGGCGTGAGGCCGGCTATTCTGCGCGTCTGGCTTTCGGGCGTAAAGCGGGGGAACTCGCCCGCGGCCAGGGCCTCGAGGCTGGGGGAGGGCAGGTGCATCTGCGCCGCGTACAGCCAGGCGTAGGTGAGGGCCTGGGGCACGAAGGCGCGGGTTTCGGCGACGGGGATTGCCTCGATGAACATCAGCGGGTCGTCGTTGCCGCGGATGTCGGTGAGCCAGCGCAGCACGCTGCCGGGGCCGGCGTTGTAGCTGGCGAGGATGCGGATCAGGTCGTCGCCGATGCCGTCGACATCGGCCAGGGACGCGAGGTAGCGCTGGCCGATCGCGAGGTTGGCCGCAGGCTCATGCAGCCGCTTCGCCTGGTGCGGGCTGCCGGTGATGTACTGCGCGGTCTCCGGCATGATCTGCATCAGCCCGCGCGCGCCGGCGGCGGACACGGCGGCGGGGTCGAAGTTGGATTCGATGCGCGCCAGGGCGTAGATGAGCGGCGGATCGACCCGGAAGCCGCCGGCCGGGCGCAGGCGCGGCAGCATCAGGCGCGGCAGGGCGGACGCGGTGCCGTCGTGCGGCTGGAGCAGATCGGCCAACTGTGCGGCGAGCTCCGTCATGCCGGCGGATGCGGCGGTCATGACCAGGGAGCGTCCGAACACCGGGTCCTTCTGCGCCGCGGGCCAGAGGCCGCGCAGTTCCCGCTCTGCCCGGTCGGGCTGGCCGACCTGCAGCAGGGCGAACGCCCTCTGGCCCGCCGGCGTGGCGGCGACCGCGTCGATGTCGGCTTGGCCTGGCACCTGTCGGTCCGACTGCGAATCGATATCCATCCGCAACACCCTGCGTGCGAGCAGGCCGTGCATCGTCAGCGGTTGCTCGGCGGCGGTGTTCAGCCAGGCGACAGATGCGGTGTCGTCATGATCGCGGCGCGCGGCGCGGGATGCCCAGAACGCCGCGGCGGCCCGCAGCCGGGCCGAGACGTTCGGTGTCCGTGCCGCGGATTCGAACATGGCGCGTGCGACATCGAAACGTTCCAGCCGCCACGCGGCCAGCGCGCCGACGTAAAAGCCGAGCGCGGGCCGGGCGTCGGGGGGCGTGACGCCGAGGGCGTCGCAGACTAGGTCGAGTGCTGCCGCGTCTTCGTTACGGAGAAATAATTGCTGCGCGATCTCGGACTTCAGCAATGCGACGTAGCCCAGCGGCAGCCCCTTGCGCGCCGCGATCTGGCGCAGCGCGAGCGAGGCCGATCCGTGCGCGGCACGGTCCATGATGTTGCGGTCAAGCACCGGATCGCGGTCGATTTCGTTCCGCAATCCGTCGTCGGCGGGCAGGCTGTCGGCCGAGGGACGCGGCAGCGGCGCGGCATCGGGCCGCGGCGGCGGGCTTGCGTTCTTCGGCAGCTTCTGCAGCAGCAGCGCATAGATCGCCGGCGCATCCGGCTGGTCATGATAGCGCGCCAGCCACCCAGTCAGCTCGGCTGGGGTGGAGCGGTGATGCCGGCCGAGATACAGGTCGGCGAGCAGGGGGCCGAGCAGCAGCGTGCCGTGCAGCGCCGCGCCTGTCCGTATCGCATCGGGAATGTTTCCGCGGGCCTGCGCTGCGAACACCTGCCTGACCCGCACCGCGTCCTCGGGGCTGAGCGGGCGGGGCAGCACGACGCTGCCGTTTATTGCGGTTCTGTTATGAGGGACGGCGAACGCCATCTCGTCGGCGCGCGTGCCGTCTGGCGGAGGCGTCCCTGTGCCATTCCCCGATCCGGACGATTGTCCGTGCACGGCGGACGAGAACGCCCCCGTTATGATCGCCGCCCCAATGATCGCAGTGCGGGTAAATATTACCCAGGCGGAAGGAAGGCGGGAGAGCGTGTGACCGATCCCTCGCATTCGGCCGAGCTAGACGGCACGCGGTTGAGACGCAACCTAAGTAGGTGAGACATGGTCCAGTAAATGCGACGAACCGGGGTTTTCCGCGCCGTTGCCCCGGCGCCGAGGTAGTCACATCTACGT
>DASQVN010000221.1:0-2442 GCA_035640755.1 Rhodopila sp. | reverse complement strand
ACGGGCTGGTGTTCGGCATGTCGAACACCGCCGTCAGCCCGCCCAGGACAGCGGCGCGGGAGCCGGTGGGGATCGTCTCGACCGTCTTATCGCCGGGGTCGCGAAGATGCACGTGCGGGTCGATCAGGCCGGGCAGCACATGCAGGCCCGTCGCGTCCAGCACCTTCTCGGCCGTGGCGTCGGCGCCGACACCCAGCGCGACAATGCGTCCGTTGCGCGCGCCGACATCCGTATCAGCCTCCCCCCATGGCAGCACGCAGGTGCCGTTGCGAATCAGAAGGTCGAAGTGTTCCGCCATGGCTTGTCCTTTCCCGTTGCCGGTATTTTGGCACTGCCCACGCCGGCCGGGAACGGAGGGGTTGAGATTTTCGGATCAGCCGATCAGCGCCGGCTCGATATCGGTCTTCACAAAATCATCGCCCTTGAACAGCAGCCTGGCACGGTTGGCTTTCGCACAGGCGTAGGCAAAGCAATCACCCATGTTGAGGTTGGCGGGGTGGCGTCCCTTGCCAAAGCGCGCATACGCTTCGGTTGCCAGGGCGAACTCAGCCTCACCAACGGCGACCATCCGGAAGCCGAGTTCCGTCAGGAACAGCCTGACGCGGGTTTGCGCCTGAGGCACAGTCAGCCGATAGGCACGGCACAACCCGGCAACCGTCTCCCAGCCTGACAACGCGGAATACAGCCTTTTCTGGTCACCCTCCAGGCAATCGGCGAGCGTCAGAGCATCAGCTTCGGCGGCAATAATGGCGATCAATGCGGACGCGTCGGCGAAGACGGTCATGAATTGCCGGACAGATCATCGAAAAACGCCTTGTCAGCCGCGTGACCCGTTTGGGGCGGCAAAGGATTGTCGTCCCACAGTTTCCGCAGGCGGTCCCGGACCGGAATGTTGTTCGCAGCACGCTCCAGTTCGGCCTCAACTGCCAGCCTGACGGCGTCCTGTTTCGTCGTGCCACGCAGTCGAGCCAGTTGGGCGACCATTTCGGCGATTGCATCATCCTTGATGTAGAGGGGCATTCACAGTCTCCGGATATCCTGCAAGGATATCCAGCCTGCGTTTCAGTTTCAAGGGTGACACCCGCCCCAACCTCGACCCCTCAAGCCGTGCCTGCTAGCCTCCCCGCCCTGGAGGGATCCTATGCTTACACAAGCCCAGATCGACGAATACAACGAGATCGGCGCCATCGTCGTGCCGGATGTGCTGACCCAGGATGAGGTCCGTGAGCTGAGTGACGTGACGAATGAATTCGTCCGCAAGGCGCGCGGCCTGACCGGGCATACCGATATCTATGATCTCGAGGACAGCCACACGCCGGACAATCCGCGCGTCCGCCGCATCAAGGCGCCGCACCTCCATCACCCCGCGTATGCGGCACTGATGCGCCACCCCCGGATCATCAAGGCGCTGCAGTCGCTGTGGGGCCGCCCGGATATCCGCTTCGACACATCCAAGCTGAACATGAAGTGCGCCGGATTCGGCGCCCCGGTGGAATGGCACCAGGACTGGGCCTTCTACCCGCATACCAACGACGACCTGGCCGCCGTCGGCGTCATGTTCGACGACATGGCGATGGAGAACGGCCCGCTGATGATCATCCCCGGCAGCCACAAGGGCCCGACCTTCGACCACCATGCCGACGGCGTGTTCTGCGGCGCCATGGACCCGTCCAACCACGACGTGGACTTCAGCACGGCGGTCCCGCTGCTGGGCAAGGCCGGCTCGATCACGATCCATCACGTCCGCGCCGTGCATGGATCGGCGCCCAACGTCTCCGACCGGGACCGCCGCCTGCTGCTGTTCCAGTTCCGCGCCGCCGATGCCTGGCCGCTTCTCGGCTTTCCCGGCGGGATCGAGGCCTACAACGCCCTGATCGTCGCCGGCGAACCGCGCGAGCCGCGCCTCTCCCCGGCTCCCGTGCGCCTGCCGTTGCCGCCGGCAACCCGGCAGGGATCGCTGTATGAGAACCAGAAGGGCATGAAGAGCCGCTTCTTCGCCACCCCCGAACCGGCGCCCATGGAAGCAAGTCTGGCGAAATGACCCGCATCCCCGAGCCGTACTTCGACGCCACCCCGCAGCCCTTCGGCGCGGGGCCTGTTGACCCTATCGTGTATGACGCATCAGTGCCCGCGCTGCGGCAGCGGACGGTGAACTTCGCCGCCAAGCGCTTTGCCGACATGATGTTCGTCAGCGGCCTCGACCGCGCCACTGCCGACCGGCACTTCCGGCTGCGTCCGGCCCCGGCGCCGGCTGGGTTGGGCCTCTCGCCGGCCCGCACCGACATCGCCGCCGAGGCGCAGGCCGCGTTCTCCGCCGGGCGCATCCGCATCGAAACCGATCCGTCCGATCGGCGCGCCACCGTTGATTGGGACGGTCTCACCGGCCATGCCATCGCGCGGCCTGGCTACGGCGGCATCCTGCTGGGGCCGCACAGGGCGCCC
>DASQVN010000220.1:0-2465 GCA_035640755.1 Rhodopila sp. | reverse complement strand
GTCTCGGCGATCCCGACCTCGACCGGTGCGGCGCGCGCGGTGGGGCTCGTGCTGCCTGAACTGAAGGGCAAGCTGGACGGCACGGCGATCCGGGTGCCGACGCCGAACGTCTCCCTGGTCTCGTTGGACGTGAACCTGCAGAAGCAGGCCACCAAGGAGGAGGTCAACGCGGCGATGCAGGATGCCTCGAAGGGCGAGCTGGCAGGCATCCTGGAGTACAACAAGGCGCCGCTGGTGAGCGTCGACTTCAACCACAACCCCGCATCCTGCACGTTCGATGCGACGCAGACCGCCGTCGTGGATGGTGCACTGGTGCGGGTGATGGGCTGGTACGACAACGAGTGGGGCTTCTCGAACCGCATGTCCGATACGGCGGCGGTGTTCGGGTCGCTGTAGGCCATTGGGACGGCGTGGGGCTGGCGCAAGCGCCACCTCCGTCGCGCCACCCTGGACACGAACCCCCGGATCGCAAACCATGGCACCCACAAACCGCCACAACACTGCGGGAACGCCATGGAAGCAGATTACATCGTCGTCGGCGCCGGCTCGGCCGGCTGCGTGGTGGCCGCGCGCCTGAGCGAGACCGGCGCCAGCGTCCTCCTGCTGGAGGCCGGTCCCAGGGACACGCTGCCCTGGATCCATATCCCCGCCGGTATCCTGAAGCTGCTCCATCACCCGGTCGTCAACTGGAACTACAGCAGTGAACCGACCGAGGGATGCGGCAACCGCCGCATCCACTGGCCGCGCGGCAAGACGCTGGGCGGATCAAGCTCGATCAACGGCATGCTGTATGTACGTGGCAACCCGGCCGACTATGACGGCTGGGCGCAGATGGGCTGCCGCGGCTGGAGCTTCGACGACGTGCTGCCGTATTTCCGCCTCTCGGAGGACTATAAGCAGGGCAACGACCCCGAATACCGGGGCAAAGGCGGCCCGCTGAAGGTCGAGGACTACCGCACTATCCTGCCACTGACGCATCGCTTCATCGAGGCCGCGCAGCAGGCCGGCCACAAGCTCAGCCGCGACCTGAACGGGCGGGAGCAGGAGGGCGTCGGCTATTCGCAGATGACGCGGCGCGGCCGATGGCGCGGCTCCACGTCGCAGACCTTCCTGCGCGAGGCGCGCTCCCGCCCGAACCTGCGGGTCGCGACCGAGGCGCTCGCCAGCCGCCTGCTGTTCGAGGGCAGGCGGTGCGTCGGCGTGACGTTCCGCCAGCGCGGGCAGGAGATCACGGCGCGGGCGCACCGGGAGGTGATCCTGAGCGGCGGTGCTGTGAACTCACCGCACCTGCTGCAGATTTCCGGCGTCGGCCCGGCCCGGCACCTGCAGGCGATCGGCGTGCCGGTGGTGCATGATCTGCCGGCCGTCGGCGCCAACCTGCAGGACCACTACGTCGCCCGCATCTCGCACCGGGTGCGCGGCTCGGTCTCGATCAACCGGCTGTCGCGCGGCGCGCTGCTGGCGCGGGAGGTCGTGCGCTTCGCCGTGGAGGGGCGCGGCGCGCTGACCTTCGGGGTGACCACGGCGCAGGTGTTCTGCCGCTCCTCCCCCGAGAAGGCGAGCCCGGACCTGCAGCTGCTGTTCACTCCAGCGAGCTATGACCAGGCGAAGTTCCTGGCGCTGGAGCAGAAGGATGGCATGACCGTCGCGGTCTGCCCGGTGCGGCCGGACAGCCGCGGCACGATCATGGCACGCAGTGCCGACCCGGCGGAGCCGCCGTCGATCACGCCAAATTATCTATCGGATCTGGCGGACGCGCGGGTGCTGATCGCCGGCATGCGGTTCACCCGCGAGATCTTCGCCGCCCCCGCGATCGCGAGGTACAGCGTGGCGGAAACCCTCCCTGGACCCAGTGTCAGCACAGACGATCAGTTGCTGGCCTATGCGAAGCAGTACGGCACGACGATCTATCACCCGGTGGGAACCTGCCGTATGGGCGAAGGTCCGGGCGCAGTGGTGGACTCCCGGCTGCGCGTACATGGCCTGGGCGGGCTGCGGGTGATCGATGCCTCGGTCATGCCGACGCTGACCACCGGCAACACCAACGCCCCGACCATCATGATCGGCGAAAAGGGCGCCGCCATGATCAAGGAAGATCGCGCGGCCTGATTGGGCGGCGGCCTGAGCGGCCGCCCCGCCACACGTCACATGCTTCTCGTCAGGCGGCTTCGCTGACTGCCTGCTGGTTGATCTCCGTGTTCGCCATATCGTTCAGAAGCGTGTCGGTCTTCTTTTCCTCGGCGAGGGTTTCCTCCATCAAGGAAACGACCTCCTGCTGGCCCATTGCCTTGGCCCAGGCGATCAGCGCGCCGTAGCGGGAGATTTCATAGTGCTCAACGGCCTGCGCGCAGGCAATCAGGCCGGCATCGCGCACGCTGCCCTGGGGGAATTCTTCGACGACCTCCTCGGCCTCTTCGATCAGCCCGTTGGCGGCCTCGCAGGTCTGGCCGCGGGCGCGCTTGCCG
>DASQVN010000219.1:0-6269 GCA_035640755.1 Rhodopila sp. | reverse complement strand
GCTTCGGACAGTTCCTCCTCGGTCCAGCCCTGGTTGCGGGCGAACCGCAGATGCAGCTTCAGCTCCGGCTCCCGCCCCTGCGCGGCATCGGAAATCACGCAGATCAGCGCCCGCGTCTTCAGATCGAGGCCGGGCCGGGTCCACAGCGTGCCGAAAATCGCCTCCTGCGTGTAGGCGGCGAATTTCTCCATGATCGGGTTGCTGTAGACGCTGGAATCGACCTTCCTGGCATGGGCCTCGCCCATCAACTTGCGGCGCATCGTCTGCCCCTGGGCGCGTCTGTCGTCGGCCATGATGTTCCCTCCCGTTCGTGACCGCAGGAGTTTCAGCCAGCCAGCCCGATTTGGCCAGAGTACGGTACTACCACCCCGGCGGCGGCTTGAACCCGAACCCCGCCTGCTCCAGCAGCGCCGCCGCCTTGATCGTCACCCGGTCCGCGTAGATCGGCCCAGCAATTTGCACCCCGATCGGCAACCCGCTCGGCCCCACGCCCAGCGGCACCACTGAGGCTGGCAGATGATATCCGCACGTCAGCCCCGGCCAGAACAGCATGTCGTTGTAGGCCATCTCCCGGCCCTCGATGATGATCCGCCGGTCCCAGGTCTGCCCATCCTGCCGGTGCGGCAGGGCCGGCGTCGCGATCACGGGGCACAGCAGCACATCCCAGTCCCGGAAGAACGCCGACCATAGCCGCCGCCATTGGAACCGCTTCTCGTTCAGCCCCAGCCAGACGCGGTGCGGCACATCGACCATGCGCACCATGATGCCGTCAGCGCTGGTGTCCGCGTCCGTTACTGTTGCTGCCCGCTCCCGCTGCCGCGCCAGCGTCTCGTCCGTCAGGCGCGCACTCCAGGCCGTGTCCAGCAGCCGCAGATAAAGATGATACGCCTCCGTTGGGTCGAACGCAGGCCGAGCGGTGCGGCTGACCACGGCACCTTCGCGTTCCAGGTGATCCGCCAGCGCCTCGATCTTCTGCATCGTTTGCGTATCTGTCGCCTGACCGTCCTGCTGCGTCCACACGGCAACCCGCATCCCCTTCAACGAGGTGAATCGCGGCGCCGGCAGGTTCAGCGTCAGCCCGCTCTCATCCGGATCAGGCCCCGCGAGCACATCCAGCGCCACCGCCAGATCAGAGGCCGAACGCGTGATCGGCCCCGCCACCGCAATATCCGTGCCCGCCGCCGAACTGGTTGCCGGGTCGCTATAGTTCGGAACCAGCCCCCAGGTCGGCTTGTGCCCGAACAGCCCGCAGTAGTGCGCCGGCACGCGGATCGAGCCGCCGATATCGGTCCCCAGCTCCATGCCGCACAGCCCCGCGGCAAGCGCCGCCGCCGATCCGCCCGAGGACCCTCCCGGCGTGTGATCCGTGTTCCAGGGATTGGAGGTCGTCCCATAGACCGGATTGTAGCTTTGCCAGTCTGCCAGATCGACCGGCACATTGGTTTTGCCGAACACCACTGCGCCGGCGTCCTCCAGCCGACGGACGGTGATCGTGGTCTTGCGCACCGGCTTGTCCTTCGCCCCCGGGTGGCCGCGGGTGGTCGGCAGGCCGGCGACATCGAAACTTTCCTTCACAGTGATCGGCACGCCGAAGAACGGCGCCGACTTGTCGGACTGCGAGTCGAGCGCCCTGGCCCGCTGCCGCGCCCGACCAAAATCGCGCACCACCACGGCGTTGATCCGGTTGTCATGCGCTTCAACCCGCCCGATGAAATGGTCCAGCAGTTCCAGCGCGCCGATCTGCTTCGTGCGCACCAGATCGGCCAGCCGTGTGGCGGAAAGGAATGTCGGGTCCATGCGCTGCCATCCTCCTGAGTCCGTGCCAGCGTCGCACCCGCAGGGCGTTGGTTCAACCCGGCTTGATTGCGGCCCGACCGCATTGCCTCCGGTGCCGACGCGCTCTATTTCGGCTCCGATTATTTATGGCGCATGGGGGACGCGTGGCAGTTCGGGCGAAATGGCTGGCGCAGGCCGGCTTGGCCTTGCTCCTGATCGCCACCGCGCCGGTCGCGCACGCCGACCTGTCTACCCCCGTGGGCCAATGGCGTACGATCGACGACCACACGCACCAACCCAAGGCGATCGTCCGCATCTTCGAGCGGAACGGCAAACTCTACGGGGTCGTCGAGAAGCCCCTAATCCCCAATCCGCCGCGCCGCACCTGCGACGACTGCACCGACGACCGCAAGGGCAAGCCGATCCTGGGCATGGAGATCATCCGCGGGCTGGAGCGTGACGGCGACCAATGGGACGGCGGCACCATCCTCGATCCCGAATCCGGCAAGGTGTACAAGTGCCGACTCCGGCTGGAGGACGATGGCCAAAAGCTGGCTGTGCGCGGCTTCCTCGGCATCTCTCTCCTCGGCCGCACGCAAATCTGGGAGCGGGTCAGCTAGCGTTCCCGCCGGCTGCCTTGATGGCCGCATTCAGCGCCCGTACCCCCGCCGCCGGCCCGTCTCGATGCCCCCAGACGCAGCCCACCACGGCCAAGAAATCCGCGCCTGCCTGCACTAGCGGAGCGCAGTTCTCTGGCGTGATCCCGCCGATCGCGCAGCACGGCAGTTCCATCATCTCAGACCACCAACGCAGGATTTCGGGGTCGGCGATATTGGTGACCTCCTTCGTGCCGGACGGGAAGAACGCCCCGAAGGCCACGTAATCCGCCCCGTCCTCGCCGGCTTTCATCGCCAAGTCGCGGCTGCTCTTGCAGGTCACGCCCAGCGTCAGGTCTGGCCCCATGAGTCGCCGAGCCTCGGCGGCGGGCATGTCGTCCTGGCCGACATGGGCACCGTCGCAGCCGGTTTCGCGCACCAGGTCGGCCCGGTCGTTTAGCAGGAACGCCACCCCGCGCGACTGAGCCACAGGCCGCAGCGCGTCGATCGCCTGCCGCCAAGTGTCGTCGTCCACATCCTTCAGCCGGAGCTGCACCGCGGCCACGTCCCCGGCATCCAGCGCCGCCGCCAGCCTGTCGGCGAACGGCAGCGGGTCAAGCTTCGGCGGGGTAATCAGATAAACGCGGCAGCCTTCGGGCCCGCCTGAGAAGCTGCCGCCTTCGCCCAGCATCAGGCCTTGCCGAGGTAGATGTCGCAGATCTTGCTCAGCATCTCGAGCGCCTGCTCCTTCGGGCGCTGGAAGGTGTTGCGGCCGATGATGCTGCCGCTGCCGCCGCCATCGCGGACGCCGCGCACTTCCTCGAACACGCCGTCCAGGTCCTTTGCCTCGCCCCCTGAGAACACGACGATCCGCTTACCCGCGAACGCTGCCTGCATCACATGTTCCACCCGCTTCGCCAGGGTCGAGGTATCGATCTTGGCCTGCTCATACGTCTTCTTCGCCGCATCCAGGCTGATCACGGCAGTGGGCGGCTTCACCTTGATAATGTTCGCACCCATCAACGCCGCCATCTGTGCGGCATAGGCGCAGATGTCGAGCGCGGTTTCGCCCGCCTTGTCGAGGTGCGGGCCGCGCGGATAGCTCCAGACCACCACCGCCAGGCCGGAGGCTTTCGCTTCCTCGGTCAGCTCGCGCAGCTCTTCCATCTGCGCGAACGCGTATTCGCTGCCCGGATAGATGGTGAAGCCGATCGCGGCGCAGCCCAGCCGTAGCGCATCCTTCACCCCCGCGGTCACCGCCTGATCCTTGCTGGTCGCCAGGCTGTTTGAGCTATTGACCTTCAGGATCGTCGGGATCTGCCCGGCAAACGTATCGGAGCCCTGGGCGATCATGCCCAGCGGAGCCGCGTAGGCGTTCAGCCCCGCCTCGATCGCGAGCGAGTAATGATAGTGTGGGTCGTACGCTGGAGGATTCGGTGCGAAGCTACGGGCCGGGCCATGCTCAAACCCCTGATCGACCGGCAGGATGACCACCTTGCCGGTCCCGGCCAGCTTACCAGTGCACAGGATGCGGGCGAGATTCGCCTTCACGCCGGGGTTGTCGCCCTCATACCAATCGAGGATCTTCTTCACCTTCTGGGTCACGCGCATCGGATCGAGTCCTTTCCCTGCAACAGGCTGACAGCCGGTCACTATCTTAGCCGCGTCTGCCTGTCGCGGACACCTCAAACCCGGTTTTCTGCACCCACCCGTATAACCGCCGCTCCGCCCCAGGCGTCGCCAGATCCAGCGCCTCAGGCGCCGCCCGCAGCACGAAGCCCCCCTGCGCCGCGGCGACCTGCGCGACCGAAGCCCAGCCCGGCGCCTCGGGCCAAAGGACCAGGCGGTTGACCCCGCTTCGCAGCGCCGCCCTGGCCAGTCCGGACGCATCCGCGCAGTCCAGTACATCCATTACATCGGCCGTTGGAAACCCCTCCTGCGCCGCCCGGACCAACGACCGCCACCATAGGCATCCGCCGAATACGCCCGCTCCCGGTGCCGAGAGCAATGTCACCGGTGCCCCGACAGCCAGCGCCGCCCGTGCCTCAGCCAGCCCATGAACGATAACTGCGGGATGAATCACCATGATTATGCTGTTACAGTTGACCTGAATGCGCGCAAGCGGCATCAGCACAGTGTCATGGCAGAGTCGGATATGGCGGACGAGCCCGAGGATCCGGACGCGGCAGCGGACCGGCTGGAAACAGCGCTGGAGCGCATTGCCCGGCTGACATCCGCGCGCCCGCAAGGCCAGGTGCCGGACTCGCCGGACGACACATTATCAGTGCCGGAAATCGCCGAGCGGCTGGACCATCTGATCGGACGCTTGCGCGCCGCCCTGGAGCAGCATTCCGGGGATATTGATGGAGCCGCGACCAAGGCGGATTGAAGGAAGGATTTTCGCGATGGCGCAGGTGACGCTCCGCATCAACGGTTATGCCTATACTCTTGGCTGCAAGGACGGCGAGGAAAAGCATCTGGAAGCCATGGGCGCCGAGGTGAGCCGCCGCATTGAAGGCGTGCGTGCAGGCGCCGGCCCAAGCGGCGAGGCCCGCATGCTGGTCATGGCCGCCCTGCTGATGGCCGACGACCTGTTCGAAACCCGCGCCAGGCTTCAGGCCGCCGAAGCCGCTTTGCGCGAACGGCAGGAGCAAAGCTTCGATCCGGATTTCGTCCATAAATTAAACCGCATGGCAAAGCGGGCCGAAGAGATTGCCGAGGGCCTCGAGCATCCCTAATTGTGTCTTGCGGGGCTGCCCGGTGCGTCAGGCAGTTCATCCCCGGGGCCAGTAAGCATCTCCCTCGGGAACTGGCTCTGCCGGGATCCTGGTCTCGGTATCCGGTGCCCACCTGCACACGCAGGCTCTGGGAGGATGACAAGCCAACGGCCATGGCGGCTCCGCACATGAGACACCCAAAAATGGATGACCTGGAAGCGGCCAAGCGCGCTGCTCGGCAGGTTGCGCTCAGCCGCCGCCGCGGCCTCGATCCCGCTGTGGCCGGTTTGGCCCTGGCGAGTCATGTACTGCGGGAATTCGATTGGTCGGCCGCAACGATCGTGTCCGGCTTCTGGCCGCTTGGTCAGGAGATCGATCTCCGCCCGTTGCTGAACCTGCTGCACGAGCGCGGCAACAAGATCGCTTTGCCGGTCACACCGCCCAAGGGGCACCCGCTGACCTTCCGCCTCTGGCACCCGGGTATGCTGATGGTGCCAGAGAAGTTTGGAACGCTCCGCCCGACCGGGGAGGAGGTTGTGCCAGACGTGCTCATGGTTCCTCTCCTGGCATTCGATCTGGCTGGCCGACGCCTGGGCTACGGCGGCGGTTATTACGATCGGACACTGGCCAAATTGCCCGATCGGTTCCGCCTCGGCTGCGCATTCGCCGCCCAGCAGGTAGACGTCGTGCCGATTGGACCCCACGATATACGATTGGATGCCGTCGCGACGGAATCCGGTATCATCCGCTGCGGAGGCTGAATGAGAATCTTGTTCCTGGGGGATATCGTCGGCCGAGCCGGCCGGGAAACCGCGGCTGCCCGGCTGCCTGGTCTACGGGAAGCGTTGCGGGCCGACCTCGTGGTCGTGAACGCCGAGAATGCCTCCCACGGATTCGGTCTGGCCCCCGAGATGGCACGCATGTTGTTCAACGCCGGCGCCGACGTGATCACCCTGGGCAACCACTCGTGGGACCGAAAGGAGATCATCCCCTTCATCGCCGAGACGCCGCGGCTGCTGCGGCCGCTGAACTACCCGCCTGGAACACCCGGCAACGGGTCCGTGGTGGTCACGCTGCCTGACGGGCGCAAGGCATTGGTGCTGCAGGCCATGGGCCGGCTGTTCATGGACGCGTTGGATTGCCCGTTCCGCGGCACAGCTGATGTGTTGGCCCGGCATCG
>DASQVN010000218.1:0-2742 GCA_035640755.1 Rhodopila sp. | reverse complement strand
ACGCGGTTTCCGCGCTGGTCAATCTCGGCTATGGCCAGCCGCAGGCCGCCGCGGCTGTCGCCGCTGCGGCGCGTGCGGCAGGCGAGGGCGCGGAGACCAAGCAGTTGATCCGTCTCGGGCTGAAGGAACTGGCGCAGAAAGCCGCCGGATGAGCGATTTCGAAGACCGACCCGTATCCGCCGCGCGTCAGGTGGATGATGCCGCCGAGGCGACGCTCCGGCCGCAGACCCTTGCCGATTTCACCGGGCAGAAGGCATCGCGCGAGAATCTCGCCGTGTTCATTCAGGCGGCGAAGGCCCGTGGCGAGGCGCTGGACCATGTGCTGCTGCATGGGCCGCCCGGCCTCGGCAAGACGACGCTGGCGCAGATCGTCGCGCGGGAGCTGGGGGTGGGGTTCCGTGCCACATCGGGCCCGGTGATCGCCAAGGCGGGCGACCTGGCGGCGATCCTGACCAACTTGCAGCCGCGCGATGTGCTGTTCATCGACGAGATCCACCGGCTGCAGCCGGCGATCGAGGAAGTGCTGTATCCGGCGATGGAGGATTTCCAGCTCGACCTGATCATCGGCGAGGGGCCGGCGGCGCGCAGCGTGCGGATCGATCTGCCGCCATTCACGCTGGTCGGCGCCACGACGCGCGCGGGGCTGCTGGCGACCCCGTTGCGCGACCGGTTCGGTATCCCGCTGCGGCTGGTGTTTTATACGCCGGAGGAGCTGCGGCTGATCGTTGCGCGCGGTGCGCATCTGCTCGGGTTCACGCTGACCGAGGACGGCGCGGCGGAGATCGCGGCGCGGTCGCGCGGGACGCCGCGAATTGCCGGCCGGCTGCTGCGGCGGGTGCGTGACTTCGCGGCGGTGCAGGGGAATCTGCCGGTGGACCGGGGCCTGGCGGATGCCGCGCTGAACCGGCTGGAGGTCGATCGGCTGGGGCTTGACGCGATGGACCGGCGCTACCTGCTGCGCATCGCCGAGCATCATGGCGGCGGGCCGGTCGGGGTGGAGACGCTGGCGGCCGCGCTGGCCGAGGCGCGGGATACGCTGGAGGACGTGATCGAGCCTTATCTGATCCAGGAGGGACTGGTTCTGCGGACCTCCCGCGGGCGGATGCTGGGCGAGCCGGGATGGCGGCATCTTGGGTTGAAGCCGCCCCGGGCACCGCTGCCGCTGTTGGACGTCGGGGATTCCGAGTAGCGTTGCTGCAGGCGGCCGTTGTGCCTAGTGTGTATACCGGATCGGCGTCACCATCCAGAGCAACATCAACCTTCTGATCGGCACGTTTTGCATCGAGCATGGCACGACGCTGTTGCATCATGGGCGGGGTGACTTCGCCCCCATGCAGAAGGATCTCGGGTGATGTGTCTCCGACCCATGCCGATTTGTTACGTGAATGAACGCTCATCCAGCATCCATCCATCGGTACTCATTCCGCGTATATTATGAGGACACCGACGCCGGCGGCATCGTCTATCATGCGAACTATCTTCGTTTCGCGGAACGCGCCCGTACCGAAGCCCTGCGCGCTGCGGGAATCCCGCATGCGGCGCTGGTGGAACGATTCAATCTGATGTTCGTGGTGCGGCGCGCGGAAATCGATTACATCCGCCCGGCCAGACTCGACGAAATGCTGACCGTCGAGACGGAAACACTGGACGTGGCGGCTGCGAGTGTGCTCTTGCGCCAGACCGTGATAGGGCCCGACGGAGCGTCCTCAGGGGGAGCGTCCCCAGGGGGAGCGTCGCCAGCGGCGCCCCTCGGGGCCTGCGTCGAAGCGCGCATCAAGCTTGCATGCGTCCGGATCGGGGACAACAGGCCGGCGCGCCTCCCGCCCGAATGGCGGGAGGCGCTGGCAGCGATGAGTCATGACGTCGCGGGTGCGACGGGAACGGGGGGCTGAAAGAGTGGATCGGGCAGTGGATGCGGTGAACCTGGCGGTGACCGGCGGCGACCTTTCGCTGTGGGGCCTGTTCATACAGGCCGACATCGTCGTCAAGCTGGTGATGGTCGGACTGCTGTGCGCCAGTATCTGGGTCTGGGCGGTGGTGTTCGAGAAATGGAGCACGCTGCGTCGGGTCAACAAGGACGCCGACTCGTTCGAGGACCGGTTCTGGTCCGGCGGCAGCCTGGATGACCTGTTCGACCGCGAGGGGACGAACCCGGCGCACCCGATGGCCTCGGTCTTCGCCGCCGCGATGGGCGAGTGGCGCCGGTCGATGCGCGTCGCCGGTGCGGACATCTCACAAACCAGCGTGCGGGAGCGGATCGACCGTGCCATCAACGTGACCGTGCAGCGGGAAATGGACCGGATGGAGCGCTGGATGGTGTTCCTGGCCAGCGTCGGCGCCACCGCGCCGTTCATCGGCCTGTTCGGCACGGTGTGGGGCATCATGCACAGCTTCTCGGCCATCGCCGCCATGCACAACACCAACCTCGCGGTCGTCGCACCCGGCATCGCCGAGGCGCTGTTTGCGACCGCCATCGGCCTGGTGGCGGCGATTCCAGCCGTGCTCGCCTACAACCAGATCAGCACGAGCCTGACCCGGTTCGCCGCACGGATGGAAAATTTCGGCAGCGAATTCAGCGCCATCCTGTCGCGCCAGAGCGAGGAGCGGGCCTGAGCGATGGCGATGTCCCTGAATTCCAGCGGGCGGGGCCGGCGCGGGCGCTACCGCCCGCTGGCCGAGATCAACGTCACCCCCCTGGTCGACGTCATGCTGGTACTGCTGATCATCTTCATGGTCACTGCG
>DASQVN010000217.1:0-8280 GCA_035640755.1 Rhodopila sp. | reverse complement strand
TCAGCCAATTGAGCAGATCGCAGGAGCATAGCCCCTACAACTTCACCAAGGGGCAGGCACGCTCCGACAGTGGGCGGAACGCATCCTCGGCCGGCGTGGTGCCGATCAGCTTGAACAGGTCCCACGGATGGCTGCTCTCGGACGGCTTCTTCACCTCGAACAGGTAGGCCGCGTGGATCTTGCGCCCATCCTCCCGGATACGCCCTGGACCGAAGCAATCGTCATCGGTGGGCATCGCCTTCATCCGCGCCACTGTCGCCGCACCGTCGCGCTTCGCCTGCACCGCACCCATGTCCTGCACCGCCTTCAGATAATGCAGCGTGCAGGAATAATCTCCGGCCTGCGCCATGTTGGGCCATAGCGCCACCTTCGGCTGAATACGCTTCTGGAACGCCCGGGTGCGGTCGTTCAGGTCCCAGTAATACGTCTCCGAAAGCCGCGTGCCGGCCGCCATCTCGATGCCGATGGAGTGGATGTCGGTCGTATAGGCAACCAGCGCGGCCAGGTTCATCGTCTGCGTGATACCGAACTCATGCGCCTGCTTGATGACGTTGATCAGATCCGCCCCGGCACCGCAGATCCCCAGGATCTTCGCCCCGGACGCCTGCGCCTTGACCAGGAATGCCGAGAAATCGGTGGTCTCGGGAAACGGGTAGAGCTGCGCCCCCAGCACCTTCCCGCCCGCGGCCTGCACGAACTTCGTGGTGTCCCGCTGCGTCGCTTCGCCAAACGCGTAATTGGGGGTGATGAAGTACCACGTATCGCCCCCCGCGCGCACCACGGCGCCCCCGGTCGAGCGCGCCTCCATATAGGTGTCGAACGCCCAGTGCATCGAATTCGGCGTGCACGCCTTGCCCGTGATGTCCGACGACGCCGTACTGGTCGCGATCATGATCTTGTTCTTCTCCCTGACGATCGACGCCAGGGCCAGCGCACAGGACGTAGCAGCCACATCGATGATGACGTCGACCCCGCGCTGGTCGAACCATTCGCGCGCCAGGCTGACCGCCACATCGGGCTTGTTCTGGTGATCGGCCGACAGCACTTGGACATCGAAGCTGCCGGCGTTGAACTCGCTCACCGCCTGCTGCGCGCAGATCACGCCGGTCGGCCCGTTGACGTCCCGATACGGACCCGATTGGTCGTTCATCACGCCGATGCGGATCACCGGCCTGGCCTGCGCCCGCGCGCGGCGGCCCAGCGCTGTCCCTGCAATGGCGCCGCCGAGCACGATGCGCCGCTTGATGCCCATCTCGTCAGTCTCCCCCGTTTTCCGGAAGGCTAGGCGAAACGGCACGTCAACGCGAGACCTCGTACCCGATCGCAGAGAGACATGTGACGCGCAGCGTCCGCGATTCGGCGCGTGAATCGGATGCTTCAAACCAAATGCGCGATACGAGCCGGCAGGCCGTCAGCGCGAGACCTCCTTCGTACCCGCATGCTGCTCGGTGGTCCGCACCGCGCTCTCGATTTCCCCGGGACTCGCCTCCGCCGCCCCGGCGCCGAGCTTCACGCCGCCGCTTTGTGTCGGCACGGTGATCGGCTTGACCTCGACCGGCGCCACTCCCTGCTTCGTCAGGTCGATCCGGTCCGCCGCCTTGGGCGTCAGGTCGATGATCCGCCCGGACACATACGGCCCGCGATCCTCGATCTGCACCGTCGTCGATTGCCCGTTGTCCAGGTTCGTCACCTTCGCCACGCTTCCCAGCGGCAGCGACTTGCTCGCCGCCGCGTCGGCATTCGGATGCATCCGATTCCCGTCCGCCATCGTCCGGTGGTAGAACTCTTTCCCATAATACGACGCTCGGCCGGTCTGCTTGCGGCCGGAATAGTCGACATGGCCGACCGAGGGCCTCACCGGCGGCAGCCGGTACAGGTGCTCGGCTTGCTGCCGCGCCTCCGGCGAGTCCGGCGGCAGTTCCGCCAGCGAGACGCCCGTCACGCCGCAGAACGCGCCTGCACACAAAATCAGCCGTAATCGATACATCATCCGGCCCTTTCGCAATGACGGGTCATAGACGCAGCCGCTCCTGGACGGTTCCAACCACGGTACCGCATGGTTGGCCGATCCCGACTCGCCGGCGATGATCCGAATCATGCGTTCCACCCGCCCCGGCCGATCGCCGGAGAATGTGATCCCGGAAACGCCCAGCATCGTTCTAAGCCTTTTCGCGTTCAACGCGGCCGCGACATGCCCGGCAACCGTTCGAACGCGCCGTTCCCGGAAATGCTGGACCCGGACATCCGGCCCGCCAAACAGGGGGACACGATTATGCGAAGCGACATGGCCCGACGTCTCACGGCGGAGTTCCTGGGTACCTTCTGGCTGGTGCTGGGTGGCTGCGGCAGCGCCGTTCTGTCCGCGGCGTATCCCCAGCTCGGCATCGGCTTTGTCGGCGTTGCCTTCGCCTTTGGCTTCACCGTGCTGACCATGGCGTACGCGGTGGGTCATATCTCGGGCGGGCACTTCAATCCGGCCGTCACACTGGGCCTATGGTCCGCCCGCCGCTGTGCCAACCGCCACGTGCTTCCATATGTTATTGTCCAGGTCGCCGGCGCGGTCATCGCCTCGGCCGTGCTCTGGGTGATCGCATCCGGCAAGCCCGACTGGGCCCCGGCCGGCTTCGCCGCCAACGGGTACGGCGCATTGAGCCCCGGCCACTATGCCGCCAGCGCCTGCTTTGTCTGTGAGCTCGTGCTGTCGTTCTTCTTCATCCTGATCATCGTCGGCACGACATCCAAGGGCGCCGCCGTTGGCTTCGCCGGCATTCCGATCGGGCTGGCCCTGACGCTGATCCACCTGGTCTCGATCCCCGTCACCAACACCTCGGTCAATCCGGCACGCAGCACCGGCCCGGCCCTGTTCGCCGGCGGGGACTACACCGGCCAGCTTTGGATGTTTTGGCTGGCGCCAATCGCCGGCGCCATGCTCGCCGGCGCTCTCGCCCGCCTGATCTATGAACCTGCCGACGCGGTCGAAACCGTCGTCAGCGAGGAACGCGTCGCCTGAAACCCGTAGGGCAGCATTGGCGCGTGACGGTTTGACGCGACCTCGTCAGAGAACTTGAAGCACGCGCCCAAATAGAGAGCTACAGCGTGATCGTTTGAGGCGACCTCGCCAGAAAACGTGGATCGCGCTGTGGACGCCACCTTGTGCGCGGCATCCGGATATGCCTTTGAAGCGGCATGACCGACGTCGTGCATGTCATCGGCGCCTCCGGCCGGTCGGGCCGGGCACTCACCCAGGCCCTGCTCGCGGATGGCCGACTGGTGGTCCCGGTCGTTCGCAACCCCGACAAGTGGGACGCCCTTGGCTTCCGCCTCCCGCCGCGCCAGGCCGACCTGCACAGTCCCGACACCGTCCGCACCGCCCTGGCCGATGCCGTTGCCGTCGTCTCCTGCGCGCACGCCCGCCACGCCGGCACGATCCTGGCCGCCTCTCCCCCCGGCGCGCGCTTCGTCTTCCTCGGCAGCACCCGCAAGTTCACCCGTTGGCCGGATGCGCACGGCAACGGAGTCCTGGCCGGTGAGGCCGCTTTTCTCGCCTCCGGCCGCCCCGGGATCATGCTCCATCCCACCATGATCTACGGTGCCCAGGGTGAGGACAACGTGCAGCGCCTCGCCGCGCTGATCCGCAGGATGCCACTGTTTCCGCTGCCCGGCGGTGGCCGCTTCCTCGTGCAGCCGATCCATCAGGGCGACGTGACCCGCGCCATCCTGGCCGCCCTCGCACGCCCCTGGCCCGCGCCGACAACCATCGTCATCGCCGGCCCGGCTCCCCTCCCCTACGCCGACTTCGTATGCGAAGTCGCCGCCGCCGCCGGCCTGCGGCGTCCCCGCATTCTTCCCTTCCCCGCGGCCCCGCTGATCGCCGCCGCCAGGTTCACCCGGCACGTCACCGCCCTTCCCCGCATCGAGCCCGAGGAAATCCGCCGCCTGCTCGAAGACAAGGCATTCGACATCGCCGAAATGCGCGCCCAACTCGGCATCGAGCCGATCCCCTTGCGGCAAGGGCTTGCGCTGACGTTCGGCGCCCAACACAATCACGCGTCGACCGCCGGAGCATGACATGGCCGTTCTCAACCGGATTGCCGCCTTCCACCCCGAGATGACCGCATGGCGGCGCGACCTGCACGCCCACCCCGAACTCTCCATGCAGGAGATGCGCACCGCGGCCATCGTGCAGCAGAAGCTGAAGGAATTCGGCGTCGATGAGATCATCACCGGCATGGCCACCCACGGCGTGGTCGGGGTGATCCGCGCCGGCACCTCCGGTCGCGCCGTGGGCCTGCGCGCCGACATGGACGCGCTTCCCATCCATGAGGAAACCGGCCTGCCCCATGCCAGCAAGAACCCAGGCGTCATGCACGCCTGCGGCCATGACGGCCACACCACGATGCTGCTGGGCGCCGCCAGATACCTCGCCGAGACCCGCAACTTCGACGGCACCGTCTATCTGATCTTCCAGCCGGCCGAGGAGTTCGAGGCCGGTGCCGACAAGATGGTCAAGGACGGACTGTTTACCCGCTGCCCGATGGATCGGGTATTCGGCCTGCACAATTGGCCGCAGATGAAGTCCGGCACCTTTCTCTGGCGTACCGGCCCGGTCATGGCCGCCGTCGGATGGATCGACATCACCATCACCGGCAAAGGCAGCCACGGCGCCCTGCCGCACCAGGGCATCGACCCCATCGTCGTGTCGGCCACGATCGTGAACGCCCTGCAGAGCATCATCGCCCGCTCCATCGAGCCGACCGAGGGCGGGGTCGTATCGATCGGTTCCATCTCGGCCGGCGATGCCTACAACGTGATCCCCGAGCACGTCGTGATGAAGGGCACCGCCCGTTGGTTCAAGCCCGAGGTCGGCGACAGGATCGAGCAAGGCGTGCGCCGCCTGGCGGAAGGTATCGCCGCCAGCTTCGGCGCCACCGCCAGCGTCCGCTTCAGCCGCCACGCCCCCGCCACGGTGAACGATGCCGACGCGACCGAGATCGCCGTCCGCGCCGCCCGCACGGTGGCTGGGGACGCGCTCGTCCGCGAAATGCCCGGCCCGACCATGGGCGGCGAGGATTTCGCCTACATGCTCAATGTCAAGCAGGGCGCCTACCTTATGCTCGGCTCGGGGACCGACGGGAATGACCCGATGCTCCACCACCCGAAATACGACTTCAACGACGATGTGCTGCCCGTTGGTGCCTCCTGGTGGGCCACGCTGGCCGAGCAGGAACTGGCCCGTGGGGCGTGATCGAACGGGGCAAAAGAAAATGTGAACGATCCGACATCCGGCCGTTAACTGTTCGCCATCCGACGCGCGGCCCGGGTACCATGAATCGATACCAGCACATGATACAATCACCACGCGGAATACCAGCGTAAGCCTTCCGATGAAGTAATGGATCAGGCCGCCACCCTGGTGTTTCTGCTTCATCTGAAACGTCGCTTAAGCGAAACGGCTGGAGGCTTGCCACGCGCGATCAGTTGATTTTCGCGTTACGAGCGAAATAGATGGCCTTGATCGCACCGCTACGCGCTGGAACCATGTTGTCTTCACGAAATACGTGTATAGATTTGCCGCCAGCACGCCCCCGGGCTGCTCATCTCAT
This sequence comes from Rhodopila sp., assembly GCA_035640755.1. Classification (GTDB taxonomy): domain Bacteria; phylum Pseudomonadota; class Alphaproteobacteria; order Acetobacterales; family Acetobacteraceae; genus Rhodopila. Next base: position 2,677 of record DASQVN010000217.1, on the reverse strand, counting down.
CGGAAACCATTCAAGGCCGCTGGAACACCGCGCCGAGCAGGAATGACGCACAGTGAGTTTGCTCGCCCGCTTGTTTGTCCTGGTGATCTTCGCTCTGCTCCCCAGCCTGGGCGTGCAGATCTACAACGAGCTCGATGCCCGCCAGGCCCGCGCGCGCATCGGCGAAGAACAGGCACTGCGCAACGCCAGGCTGATCGCCGACACACAGTCACGTGTCTTTCAGGGCACCCATCAGCTCCTGACCTCCCTGGGCAAGATTGCCGCCTGGTCCAACGGCTCCAGCCGCTGCGACGCCCTGTTCGCCGAGCTGCGTCAGGCGTATCCCGAATATACTGTCCTCGCGAGCTTCGACCTGACCGGAGCGCCCACCTGCGCCAGCCTGCCCGACCCCTCGCGGCACCCGCGTGCCGACGCCGAGTATTTCCGCCTGGCCCTGCAGACCGACAGCTACGTGATCGGCAGCTACAGCGTGGATGTTGCATCCGGGGTAGCCAACCTCTACGTTGCACAGCCGTTCCGTAAGCCCGACGGCGCCATCGCCGGCGTCGTTGTCGCTGGTCTGGCCGTGGACTGGCTGAACCAGGAGCTCGCGGAAAAGCCGCTGCCGTCGCACGCCACCGTGTCGATGGTCGATCGCCACGGCACCATCGTCGCTCGCCATCCGGGTGCCGACCGCTTCGTCGGACAGCCCGTCGCCGGCGGCAGCCACTCCTACATGCTCAGTGGCGGCGAAGGTGTGCGGGAAGCCATGGGCTTCGACGGCATTGCCCGGATCTACGCCTACACGCCCCTCCCGGACGGCCCATCCGGCCTCGCCATCTCCGTTGGGCTGGAAAAGGCCGATATCCTGCAGGACGCCGACGCCGCCAACCGCCGCGGCCTGCTGGTCATTCCCGCCCAGGCCGGCCTCGCCTTTCTCCTCACCGGCCTCGGCGGACGGATCTTCCTGCGCAAGCCGCTCACGAAGCTCTTGCGCGCCGCCGACCGCCTGCGTCAGGGCGATCTGCGGGCACGCGTCCGCTTCAGCGAATCGCGCACCGAGTTCGGGCGCCTTGGCGCCGCCTTCGACACCATGGCTGATGCCATCGCCACGCGGGAGGAGGAGCTCGAGCGCCGCGTCAACGAACGAACCCGCGCCCTGCAGGACGCCATGGCCGCGCAGCACTCCGCCGAAGCCGCCCTGCAGAAGGCGCAGAGAATGGAGGCGATCGGCCGCCTCACCGGCGGCGTCGCGCACGACTTCAACAATCTGCTCGCCGCCATCGTCGGCAATATCGAGCTCGCCCTGTCGCGGACCGCGAAATCCTACGCCGCCGCGCAGAATCTGCAATCCGCTCTCGCCAGCGCGCAGTACGGCGCCAGGCTGATCCAGCAGTTGCTCGCCTTCGCCCGCCGCCAGACGCTGCGGCCCGAGGTCATCGACCTCAACCGCCAGCTCGCCGCCTCCTTCGACCTGCTGCGCCGCCAGATCGGCTCCGACATCAAGGTGACGGCTGACCTGGCGTCCGATCTCTGGTTGGTGCGCGCCGACCCAGGCCAACTGGAGGCGGCGGTGCTGAACCTGGCGTTCAATGCCCGCGATGCCATGCCACAAGGCGGCGTGCTGCAGATCCAGACCCGCAACGTCACGCTGCTCGGCGACGCCGCGCCGGAACACCTGCGCGGCGACTTCGTGGCGCTGACCCTGCGCGACACCGGCACCGGCATCGCCCCCGAACACATCGATAAAGTGTTCGAGCCATTCTTCACCACCAAGCCGATCGGCCGCGGCTCCGGCCTCGGTCTCTCCATGGTGCATGGCTTTGTACGCCAGTCTGCCGGGGGGATTGCCATACAAAGCACCGTTTCGGTCGGCACGGCCGTCACTCTGTACTTTCCCCACACACCCGAGATCGATCAGGCACACGCACGCGCGCCATCGGTCCAGGCCGCAGGAGAACATGCCGCCCAGCTACCCCGCGGCGAGAATACGGTCGCGCCAGCGCTCTCCCACATGCTGCGCCAGCTCGGCTATGGCGCCGCATCGGCCCAGGATGCGGTCGAAACCGCGATGCTGATGCCCGAGCGCAGGGGCGCATGACCTGCGCTCGGGCACGCCCGGGACGCCAGACGCAACATTTTGATCGGAGAAGTACCCCAAACCCTCGGCCCGTCTGGGATAATGAACGGCTGACGAACGCGCGGGGGACATCGGTGAACGCAGGGTGGCAAGCCGAGGACGGGGACCGGACGGTGATCCGTCCGCTCCGCTCCCACGCCACCACGGCCGAGTTCGATGAGAGCTGGTGTCAGGCCGCGGCACCGATCCTGACGCATCCGCTGATCGCGGCCGCAACGCCGGTACTGCGGCTGCTCGCCGTCCTGTCAAAGCCGGCTGGCCCACCCGATCCGCAGGCCCTGCGCGAACGGGTTGGGCAAGAGATTACCCGCTTCGAGAAACAGTGCCGCGAACACGGCATCAGCATGGAGCTGGTGCGTCCGGCCCACTACGCGTTGTGCGCCGCTGTCGACGATGCGGTACTGCGCACGCGCTGGGGACCGTCCAGCGGCTGGGCCGAACGGTCGTTGACCCTGACACGCTATCGCACGCTGCACGACGACAACCAGTTCTTCGGCATGGTGGCGCAGTTGCAGCAGGACCCGGCCCGCTTTCTCCCGGCGCTGGAGCTGTTCTATC
>DASQVN010000216.1:0-12861 GCA_035640755.1 Rhodopila sp. | reverse complement strand
AGCCGCGAGGGGGCGCCCCTTCCCGACCGAGCGGGAGGGACGGCCGTTCAGCACCTGCGCCCTCGCATTTTCCGAAAGCTGGACCGAACCGCGCTGACAGCATGAACTTCCGGACCGCCCCGCCCCGCGCGACCACAGGGCAGGGGCGTCCACCCGGGATCAGGCCGCCTTCGCCAGCGACATCGCCTTCCACACCCGCTCGGGCGTCGCCGGCATGTCGATATGCACCACGCCGTCGTCGCTCAGCGCATCCAGCACTGCGTTGATCACCGCCGGCGGGCTGCCCACCGCGCCGGCCTCGCCCGCGCCCTTCACCCCGAGCGGGTTGGAGGCGCAGGGGATCTCCAGCAGCTCGACCTCGATATCCGGGAGCTCGTCGGCCCGAGGCAGGGCGTAATCCGTGAAGCTGCCCGACAGAAGCTGGCCGGACTCGGGATCGTACACGGTGCGCTCCAGGATCGCCTGGCCGAAGCCCTGGGTGACGCCGCCCGCCACCTGCCCGCGCACGATCAGCGGGTTCACCGTCTTGCCGAAATCGTCGCACACCACGTAGCGGACCAGCTCGACGACGCCGGTCTCCGGATCGACCTCGACCTCCGCCATATGGCAGCCGTTCGGGAAGGTATGGGCGTCGACCGGCGCCACCTCGGCTGCGTCCAGCAGTGTCGCGGCCTGGCCCGCCGCCGCCTTCTTCCGCTGCCGCTCCGCGAGTGTCAGGATGTCGATGTCCCGGTCGGTGCCGACGATGCTGAACCGCCCGTCGGTAAAGCTAATGTCGGCCACCGCGGCTTCCAGCTCCTCGGCCGCCGCCTGCTTGCCCTTGTTGATCACCGTTTGGGAGGTCAGCAGGATCGCCTGGCCCTCTGAATACAGGCTGCGCGCCCCGCCCGTGCCGCCGCCGACCGGGATCGTGTCGGTATCGCCTTGCCGGATGCGGATCTTGTCACCGTCGATGCCCAACTGGTTGGCGGTGAGCTGCACATAGGCCGTCTCGTGCCCTTGGCCGGTGGACTGGGTGCCGACATAGACATCGACGAACCCGTCATCGGCAAAGCGGATTTCCGCCCGCTCGGTCGGGTCCCCGCCGGTCGCCTCCAGGTAATAGGCGATGCCCAGTCCCCGCCGCTTGCCCCGTGCCTTGGCCTCGGTCTTGCGCGCCGCGAACCCGGCATAATCCATCTTCTGCGCCGCGGTATCCAGCACGACGCGGAAATCGCCCGAATCGTAGTTCTTCCCGACGGGGGTGACGTACGGCATCCTGTCGGGGGTGACCATGTTCTTCCGCCGCAGTTCGATCCGGTCAACCTTCAGCTCGCGCGCCGCCGCATCCACCAGGCGCTCCACCAGATAGTTCGCCTCCGGCCGCCCGGCGCCGCGATAGGCATCGACCGGCACCGTGTTGGTGAACACCCCCAGCACGTTGGCATAGACCGCCTTGAACCCATACACGCTCGCCAGCACCCCGGTGCCGGCATAGGTCGGGATATACGGTGCGAACGTGGACAGGTACGCGCCCATGTTGGAGATGTTGCGCGTCCGCAGCGCGAGGAACTTGCCATCGGCGTCGATCGCCAGCTCGCCCAGCGTGACGTTGTCGCGCCCCTGGGTATCGCACAGGAACGCCTCTCCGCGTTCCGCCGCCCACTTCACGGGCCGGCCGAGCTTGCGGGCGGCGAAGCAGGTCAGGACGTGTTCGGCGTAGAGGAACAGCTTCATGCCGAACCCGCCGCCGACATCGGGCGTGATGACGCGGAACTGGTTCGGATCGACCCCGAACACCGGGCCGATCAGGTTCTTCACCATCCAGCCGCCCTGGGTGTTGGCATACAGCGTCCAGCGGCCGGTATTGCCGTCGAAATCGGCCAGCGCGGCACGCGCCTCCAGGCTGTTCACCACGATCCGGTTGTTGACCACCGTCAGCCGGGTGATGTGCGCCGCCCTGGCGAACTCGGTCTCGGCTGCCGCCTTGTCGCCGATCTCCCAGTCGAAGGCGAGATTGTGCTTCACATCGGGCCAGACCAGGACCTGGCCCTTGTCCATCGCCTTCGCCGGATCGACGACCGCCGGCAGGATGTCGTAATCCACTTCCACCAATTCAGCCGCGTCACGCGCCTGCTTGGTCGTTTCGGCCACGATGAACGCCACCGGGTCGCCGACATGCCGTACCGCGCCCTCGGCCAGCGCCGGATGCGGCGGCGCGGCCTGCGGCGTGCCGTCGCGGTTCTGCACCAGCGCGGCGCAGGGCATCGGCTGGATGCCGTCGGCCTTCAGGTCGGCCGAGGTGTAGACGGCCGCGACCCCCGGCACCGCCTTGGCCGCATCGGTATTGATGCTCTTGATCCTCGCTGCCGCGTGCGGGCTGCGTAGCACCACGCCGAACAGCATCCCGGGCAGCACGATGTCGTCGGTATAGCGCCCGGCACCCGTCAGCAGCCTCGGGTCCTCGACGCGGCGTACCGGTTGGGCCATCCCGAATTTGGTGGTCATGCTGTTCCTTCTCCCATCTATCGGTGTCGCGCCCCGGGCGCTGTCACGGTTCCACCCGCTGTCACGGTTCCACCCCAGGATGTACGCTAGGATGTACGCTGATCGCCGCAAAGGCCAAGAGGGGGTATCATGCCCGAAACCGATCGCCGCCCCGAAATCGATCACAGCATTGTCGTGCTGAACGCTGGCTCGTCCAGTCTCAAGTTCGCGGCCTACCCGTGCGAGCCCGAGGCACCGCCCCTGATACCCGGTGCAGTCGAATCGATCGGCGCCTCCACTCGGCTCACCGTTACCGGCCGGCCGCAGCAGAGGATCGAGGCCTCCGATCTCCACGCCGCCATGCAGGCCGTCGCCGCGCTGCCCGAGGGGCCCCTCTCAGGCAAGCTCGCCGGCTTCGGCCACCGCATCGTGCACGGCGGCCCCGACCTCGACCGCGCGGTACTGATCGACGACGCCAGCCTTGCCAGAATCGAGGCGGTCTCCCCGCTCGCCCCCCTGCACAACCCGCCCGCGCTCGACGTGCTGAAAACCCTGCGCGAGCGCTTCCCCGGCATCCCCCACGTCGCCTGCTTCGACACCGCCTTCCACCGCGGCCATCCCCCCGTCGCCGACCGCTTCGCCATCCCCGATGCGCTGTATCAGGAGGGCGTGCGCCGCTACGGCTTCCATGGCCTCTCCTATGCGTACATCGCCGGCGCCCTGCCGAAGGCCGCCCCTGAGATCGCGCACGGCCGCGTCGTGGTCGCGCACCTCGGCTCCGGCGCCTCGATGTGCGCCTTGGTGGATGGTCGCAGCGTCGATTCCTCGATGGGCTTCACCGCGCTCGACGGGCTGCCGATGGGCACCCGCTCCGGCTCGCTGGATGCCGGCGTGATCCTGTGGCTGCAGCAGCAGAAGGGCTGGTCGGTGGACCGGGTTGAATCGTTTCTTTACCATGATTGCGGCCTCAAGGGCATGTCCGGCCTGTCGAATGACATCCGTATTCTGCTGGCCAGCGATCAGCCCTTGGCGCGGATGGCCGTGGACTACTTCGTCTATCACACCGCCCGCACCGCCGGCGCGCTCGCCGTCAGCATGGGGGGCATCGACGGTCTCGTGTTCACCGCCGGCATCGGCGAGCACAGCGCCCCCATCCGTGCCCGCGTCCTGCAACGCCTCTCCTGGCTTAGCTTCACCGTCGATGAGGCCGCCAATGCCGCCGGAACGGGACGGATCACCGCGCCCGACAGCCGCCTGCCCGCCTACGTCATCCCGACCAACGAGGAACGCGTGATCGCGCGCGAAACCCTCGGCCTGCTGTCAGCCTGACGGCCCAGCGCCGCCACCCGCCATGCCCGCCACCGCGAACGGCTCCGCCAGTTCCACCACCCGCGCCGCCCGCAGCACCAGATCATCCCGGAACTGCGCCGCCGCAATCTGCACGGAATTCGGCAGCCCGTCCCCGCGCAGCCCCATCGGCACGGTAACCGCCGGCTGCCGCGTCAGGTTGAACGTGAAGGTCCATGGCGCCCAGGCGGTACATAGCGCCCGCACCGGATCGGCGGTCGGCGCATCGGCCAGCGGCGGCCCCGCCGGCACGGTCGGGCACAGCACCAGATCGAACCGCTGGTGCAGCAGCGCCATCGCGTGCGCCGCCTGTGCGCGCAACGCCTCGGAGTCCATGAACTCCACCGCCGTCATGCCGCCCAGCGCCGCGGCCACCTCGCGTATGCCGGGATCGAGCAACCCGACGAGCTCCGGCGGCGTCGCCGCCACCAGGCGCGCCAGCGCTGCGCCCCACACACGCCCAAAGATGCTGCTGGTGTCTGGCAGGTCCGCCTGCACCGACTCGACACACGCGCCCACATCCGCCAGCACCTGCGCCGCACGCTCCACCGCCGCCGCGCCGTCCGTATCGACCGGCGCCGCGAACCCCGGATTGTCCAGCACGCCGACGCGCAGCCCCGCCACCCCTTCCTCGATCCCGTCGCGCCAGTCGCTCGGCTCATCCGGCAGGCAGAACGGGTCCCGCGCGTCCCAACGCGCCATGGCCGACAACATCAACGCCGCATCCCGCACCGTTCGCGTCATCGGCCCGGCGCAGGAGACGCTGGCAAACGTGCTCGCCGGCCATTGCGGCACCCGCCCATAGGTCGGCTTCAGCCCGACCAGCCCGCACCACGCCGCCGGAATGCGGATCGACCCGCCCGCATCGGTGCCGATATGCAGCGGCCCGAACCCTGCTGCCCCCGCCGCTCCGGCGCCTGAGGACGAGCCGCCCGTCGAGTAGTCCGGGTTCCAGGGATTCCGGGTAATCCCATGCAACGGGCAGTCGCCCGGTGACTTCCACCCGAACTCCGTCGTGGTGGTCTTGCCCACGATCACCGCCCCCGCCGCCTTCAGCCCCAGCATCATCGGCGCATCGTCCGGCACCGGGTCGGCGCTGGTGGTGCGGCTGCCGCGCCGCGTCGGAAACCCCGCCAGGTCGACCAGATCCTTCACGGTACACGGCACCCCGTCGAGCAGCCCGATCGGCCGCCCCGCCCGCCAGCGCGCCGCGCTCTCCCCCGCCGCTTCCACCGCGCGCGGGTTCATCACCGCGAACGCGTTCAGCCCCGGATTGAACCGCGTCACCCGCTCGATCACCGCCTGCAGCACATCCACAGGTGAAAGCTGCCGCCGCGCATAGGCAGCCAGCATCTCCTCAGCACTCAGCAGGGCGGGATCGGTATCGGGCATGCGGTATTCCCCTTTGGGCCATCCGGATGCAGCATGGCGGCACACGCGCAAGGAGGGAACCCCGCATGGACACCAATGCGATGCAGCCCTGGCAATGGCCCGAGGACACCTGGCGCACGATCGTCGGCCGCGCCCGCGCCGGCCGCAGCCTGCGGCCGGCCGCCTGGCCCGACGGCGCCCGGTGTGCCGTCGCGATCAGCTTCGACGCCGACCACGAAACCATCCCGCTGCGCGACAACGACGAGAGCCCGATGCGCATCAGCCAGGGCCAGTACGGCGCCCGCCAGGCCACCCCGCGCATCCGTCGCCTGCTGGAGCGTGAATCGATCCCCGCTACCTTCTTCTATCCCGCCGTCTCCGCCTTGCTGCACCCCGACGAAGTGCGCGCCATCGCCCAGGACGGCCACGAGATCGGCATCCATTCCTGGATCCACGAAGCCAACACCACGCTGCCGCGTGAGGCCGAACGCGAGCTCACCTTCCGCTCCCGCGACACCCTGGCCCGCATCAGCGGCACGGAGCCGGTCGGCATCCGCACCGCGAGTTGGGACTTCTCGGTCAATACGCTCGACATCATCCGAGAGATGAAGCTGCTGTATGACAGCAGCCTGATGGCCGACGACGACGCGTATGAGCTGGAGGATCAAGGCCAGCCCACCGGCATCGTCGAGCTCCCCCCGGAATGGATCCGCGACGACGCCGTCTATTTCAACATGCTGCGCTTCTCGGGCCTCCGCCCCTACACGCCGCCCTCGGCGGTCGAGGAAATCTTCACCGCTGAGTTCGACGGTGCGTGGCAGGAAGGCGGCATGTTCCTGCTGACCATGCACCCGCACATCACCGGCCACCGCTCCCGCCTGCCGCTGCTCGAGCGCCTGATCCGCCACATGAAGGCCAAGGGCGGCTGCTGGTTCGCCACCCACGCCCAGATCGCCGCCTACTGCAAGGATAACGCCGCGAAATAGCGCGCCTGTGGGGCCGCCGCCGGGCAGCATGCCAACGGGGAGGCGCACCATGGGCGCGCACGATGCGGGGTGCGGGGTGCCCCTCCGAGGCCCTCCGTCCTCAGCGAACTCCGTGGTGAATCAAAACAACCGCCACCCGCACCACCCCTGGACGAGACGCTCAACCCCCCAACAACGACCGCCGCGTCGCCACGAACTCCTCCACCGCCGCCACCAGGCGCTCGCACTCCGCATCCCTGATCGGCAGCGACAACGTCATCATGCCTCGCCGAGCCAGCCAGATGCCGTGGGCCAGCATGTCGAAGAAGAACAGGTCCTTCAGCTTGGCGTCGTCCTTCGCCGCATCTTTCGGGCTGTTGACGGGGCCGCGCTGGGTATGGACCGCCAGCATCGAGCCGATGCCGGTGAAGTGCATCCCTCCACCGGCTTGGCGGCACAGCGCGTTCAGCCGCTCCCGCACCACGTCTCCACGGGCGTTGAGCGCGCGCGCCGCCTCGGGCGTATAGACTTCGGTCAGCCCCGTCAGCCCGGCCGCCATGGTCAGCACGTTGTTGTTGAACGTCCCGGCGTGCGGCAGCGCATCCGGGCGCCGCGGGTCGAACAGGTCCATGATCTCCGCGCGTCCGCCAAAGGCGCCGAACGACATGCCGCCGCCGATATACTTGCCGAATGTCGTCAGGTCCGGCCTGATCCCCAGCACCGACTGCAGCCCGCCGAACGCGAGCCGGCTGGTCATCACCTCGTCGAAGATCAGCAACGCGCCCACCCGCGCCGTCTGCTCCCGCAGCATCGCGACGAACCCGCGTTCGGCGGGGATACAGCCGCCGCTGCCGATCATCGGCTCCAGGATCACCAGCGCCAGATCGTCTCCATGCGCTGCGATCAACTTGCGGGTGCCGGCAACATCGTTGTACGGCGCCAGCACGTAGTCGTACGGTGCATTGATCGGCGACCCGCCGCCCGCGAAGCCGAACACGGCGCCGTGGTAGCCGCCGTCGAACACCATCACCTTCTTGCGCCGCGTGAACACCCGGCCCACCGAGATCGCCAGCAGGTTCGCTTCCGTGCCCGAGTTGGTGAAGCGCACCCGGTCCAGCCCGAACCGCTCGCACACTGCGCGGGCGAAACGCGCCTCCAGCAGGTTCGACGCCCCGAAGCTGATCCCGTTGTCCAACGCCGTGTTCACCGCGGCCCTGATCACCGGATGCGAATGCCCATACAGACCGGCCGTGTATTCGCCCAGGAAGTCGATGTATTCGGCGCCGTCCAGATCCCACATCCGGCATCCCTCGGCCCGCGCCATGGCGACAGGGAAGGGGGCGTAGTGCAGCACCGTGCGGGTATTGCCGCCGGGCATCACCGTCGTTGCCTCGATATAGCGCGCCAGGCTCTTCGGGTTGCGCGTGACGTACGCTTCCCGCGCCTCGTTCAGCGCGGCATCGAGATCGGCGTTGCCCAGGCCGCCGTTGTCCAGGGCCGTTGTGCTCGTGGTCTGGCTCATGCGGCATCTCCCAGCGCTCAGGATGCAGGGAGTTTGCGGGCGTCCTCTGGTTCGTGCAACCGATGCGCCCAACCGATGCGCCATGTCCCGACATGACGTCATCCGGTGACACCATGGCATCCGGTACCGGCGCACGCCGACAACCCTCGGCCAGGGCATTGCGATGATCCAATGCCGTGGCCGTGAAGATGTCACTCAGGCGGCGGACTTCCCGCCGTCCACCGACAGCACCTGTCCGGTGATGAAGCTCGCCTTGTCGGACCCGAGGAAGACAACCGCCTGCGCAATCTCCTCCGGGGTGCCGGCACGCTTCAACGGCACACCGGCCACAAGCCCCGCCTTCCGTTCGGCACTCCCGGTGAACCGGTCCAGCATCCCGGTCTCGACCGGACCGGGGGCGACCGCATTGACCCGCACATTGAACGCCGCTCCTTCGAGCGCCGCCGCCCTGGTCAGGCCTTCGACGGCATGCTTGCTGGCGGTGTAGACCGACGCATTCGCCGCCCCCTTGTGGCCCATCGTCGATGACAGGTTGATGATGCTGCCGCGTCCCTGGCCCTGCATCACGCGCATCTCGTGCTTCATGCCCAGCACCGTACCCAGCACGTTCGTCTCGAACGTGGCGGCATAGCTGTCCGCCGACTGCTCGGTCACCGGGCCGGGGCGCCCTTCGGTTCCGGCATTGTTGACCGCGATGTCCAGCCCGCCGAACCGCGCCACCGTCTGATCCACCAGGCTCCCGACCTGATCGTCGACGCGCACATCGGCGCGGATGAAAACGGCTTCCGCACCCAGTTCGCGCAGTTCGGCCGCAAGCGCCTGCCCGGCCTCCTCATGCCGGCCGGAGACGACAACGCGCGCGCGATCCTGCGCAAAGGCAACGGCAGTGGCGCGTCCGATGCCGGTCAGCGCCCCCGTGATCAGAACGACGGGCTTGGTCATGTGGTGATCCTCCATAGCGCCGGGGCATGACCGTCACCGCGACGGCATCGCCGGCAAGTGCGCCAAGAGCGGCGCGTTGGCCTGCACCTGGGCGTGCTTGCCAGCGGGCAGAAAGACTTTGTAGGACCTGTACGATGCCTTGGAGGTATGGGTCATGGAGCTTCGCCACCTCCGCTATTTTGTCGCGGTCGCCGAGGAAGGCAGCTTTACCCAGGCCGCTGAGAAACGGCTGCACACCGCACAGCCCTCGCTCAGCCGTCAGATCCGCGACCTTGAGGCAACCCTTGGCGTCCTGTTGATCAGCCGCGGCCCGCGCGGCATGACCCTGACCCACGCCGGCCAGGTCTTCCTCGACCACGCGCGCCAAATCCTCCTGCAGGTCGAAGCCGCCGCCGAGGCGGCACGCCGCGCCGCGCGCCCGGCCAGGACGCCGTTCACCGTCGGTTTCCTGACCGGGCACGAAATCGACTGGCTGCCGAGGGTCCTGGAAATTCTCGGAGATGCGCTGCAGAGAACCGAGCTGATCATCCACAGCGCCTCATCCCCGGAACTGGTGCAGGCGCTCTCGCAGGGACGGATGGATGTCGCCTTCCTCCGCCCGGCCGACGGCGTGCCGGAGCTGGAATTCCGCCCCCTGGTCGAGGAAGAGCTGTTCGTCCTCCTGCCGGCCGATCACCGCCTGGCACGGCGTCGAACCATCCGTCCCTCGGACCTCCAGGCCGGCCCGTTCATCAGCTTTTCGTCTGACTATTCGCCGGCATTGCGGCGGGTCATCGATGATTTCCTCCGGCACGTCGGCCTGCACATCGTTCCGGCGCACGAGGCCGAGACCTTGCCCATGGTGATCTCGCTGGCGCTCTCTACCGGCGGCGTGACGTTCCTTCCCGCCTATATGAAGCGGCTCCTGCCCTCCTCGGTCGTGGCTCGCCCGTTCGCCGGCAAGGCGCCCACGATCACGCTTGCCGTTGGCCACAACAGGAACAACCCGTCCGCCCTCCTGCGGCATTTCCTGTCGAGGATCGATGCCGCCCCCCCTGCCTCGGCACCGACATGACGGCGTCACCCGAAATCGCTATCCTGACCGGGACAAGCCCTGATCGGGACAAGCAACGTGATGCCGCCGAGCAAAGTGATGCCGCCATGACCCGCGAGGAAATCCTCAGCCGCTATCGCGCCCTGCGCGAGATCAGCCGGCGCCACCACACCAGCGCGCTGGAACTCGTCGCCGCCGACACAATGATCGAGCACGCCAAGCGCCTCGGCCTGGCCGTCGGCAGGACACTGGTCCTCGACAGCCCGGGACATGATGGCGCTGGTCTCCGATCTCGCCGTCTACACCGCCAAGGCGGGCCGCACCCGGGCGCTGGATCGTTACGTCCGGTCGGTTCAGTTCGCCCCGGCTCGGATGAGGCCCTCGTGCTCGACGCCATGCGCCAGAGCCGCGTCTCGATCTGGCGGATCGACCGGCATCACGATGCCGCGGGCCTGATCCTCAGTGACATGCTGCGCGAAACCGAGGCATGGCTGATGGATGAGCACCTCGAGACCAGCGTACCCGACGGCACGATGCTCGGCGGACGCATCTACAAACCCGAGAGTTTCGCGATGACCGCTGGCGCCATGGTGCCGGTCACGTCCGCGGTGGTTCAGGAACTCGCCTTCCGCACCCACGCCAGGGACATGGAGCAGCCCGACAAGGTCACGCAGGACCCGCGCTTCGCCGCCACGCTCTACCGCGCCGCCATCGAGTCCGGCGTGATGGACCGCGTCAGATACGAATGACCGCCCCGCTCACGTCCGCCGCACGTTCCAGAACACGAACTGCCCCGGAATGATCCCCGTGATGTCCGTGCGGCAGGCGGTCTTGTAGAACGCCTGCCCGGTCGGCAGATACGGCACCTGCTCCAGCGCCTTGGCCTGTAGTTGCGCAGCGCTCTTCTGTTGTGATGCGATGTCCGGCGCCTCCAGCCAGGCTTCGATCTGCGCCTGCACCTCGGGCAGATCGGGCCAGCCGAACCACGCCTTGGCCCCGTTCGACCGCAACGGCTGATTGGTGATCGGCGTCGTCATGTCCAGCCCCGCCCAGCCGGTCATGAACATGTTCCACCCGCCCTTGTCCGGCGGCTCCTTGCTCGCCCGCCGCTGCACCAGCGTGCCCCAGTCCATGACTTCCAGATCGACGTCCATGCCAAGCTGCTTCAGCAGGTCCTGCATCACGTCGCACTGGGCGTTCAGCGCCGCCTGGTCGCTGGGCGACATCAGCACGATCTTCTCGCCCTGGTAGCCGGCGTCGCGCATCGCCTTCGCCAGCGTTGCCATGGAGGGCTTCTTGCCGGTGATGATGTCCATCCCGGCATCGGTGGCCATCGGCGTACCCGGCGTGAAGATACCCACGCCGTCGCGCCACATCGTGCGGTCGGTACCCGCCACGGCGGTCATGAACTCGGGCTGCGGGATCGCCTGCAGCAGCACCCGCCGCACCGCCGGCTTGTCGAACGGCGGATGCAGGTGATTCATGATGCCCGTGTAGAGATTCCCCAGCGGCGTCCCGTTCTCGGTCCGCACGCCCGAGGCGCGGTTCAGCACCGGAAGCAGGTCGTTCGGCGGATTCTCCCACCAATCCACCTCGGCGTTGCTCAGTGCCGCCGCCGCGGTGGCCGGATCGGGCATCACATGCCATTCCACCCGGTCGAAATGCACGATCTTCGGTCCCGCCTGCCAATCCGGCTGCCCACCCCGCCGCGGCACGTAGTCCTTGTTCTTCTCGTACACCACCCGGCTGCCGACCACGCGCTCGGAGGCGATGAACCTGAACGGCCCGCTGCCCACGATCTCCTTGATCGACTGGAACGGATCGGTGTTCGCCAACCGCTCCGGCATCACCATCAGCGCCGGCGGCCCGACCTTGGCCAGGCAGCTCAGCACCAGGCTGAACGGCCGCGTCAGCCGGATGGTAAAGCGCTTGTCGTCGGGCGCGGTCATCTCCGCGACCCGCGCCATCAGCGCCTGGCCCATCGGGTCGCGCGCCGCCCACCGCTTGATCGAGGCGACACAATCCCGCCCACGCACCGGCACCCCGTCGGTAAACCGCAGCCCGTCGCGCAGGGTGAAGGTGTAGAGCTTGCCGTCGTTCTCCAGCGTATGCCCCTCGACCATCTGCGGTTGTGGCTGCAGCTTGCTGTCGATCCCGTACAACTGGTCCCACACCATCGTGGCATGGAAGCGCGTGATATAGGCGGTTGTCATGACAGGATCGATGACGGTCAGGTCAGCCTGCGGCACATAGCGCAGCACGCTTGCCTTGGTTTGCGCCATGGCCGGTAGCCGGGGCAGGGCGGCCGCTGCGGCGCCGCCGGCCAGGAAGCCTCTTCGCTGCATCTTGGTTCTCCATGCAAGTGCCGGGTGCAGTGCAAGCAGAATGCCACGACAGTATTTGACGCACGCATACTGAGCGGGTACGCGGCCCGGATGAACGCATTTCGTCTGCTTGCCGACGATTTGACCGGCGCCCTGGATACCACGGCGGAACTCGTGCCGCTCGCAGGTGCCGTCCCCGTGTTCTGGCCCCGCGTCATGCCCGCTGCACCCAAGGGCTCGGCCGCCTTCGACAGCGCGACCCGCGAATGCGCACCGGAAGAGGCCGCCGTCGAAACCGCGCGTTCGTGCCGCCACCTGCAGGGTGCCGCCCTCGCGTTCAAGAAGATCGACAGCCTGATCCGCGGCGCCACGCTGCATGAGATCGCCGCGTGCATGCGCACCGGTGCCTGGCCATGCGCCATCCTCGCCCCGGCCTTCCCCTTCCAGCGCCGCATTACGCGCGGCGGACAGCAGCTCGTGCAGATCAACGGCACCTGGACCCTTACAGGCCCCCACCTCGTGTCCGCCCTCGCCACGCTTGGCGTACGTGCGCATCTCGCCCACGACGACCTGATACCCGGCGTCAATGTGTTCGACGCTGATTCAGACGATGCGCTGCGCACCATCGCCGCCCTCGGCCGCCGGCACCCCGGTGCCGTGCTGTGGATCGGCACCGGCGGTCTGGCCCAGGCCCTCGCCGCCGATTATCCGCCGCCTGTGCCCGCCTTGCCCCAGCCTGTGCTGGGCCTCTTCGGCTCCGACCAGCCGGCCACCTTGGACCAGCTCGCCGCCTGCGCCGAGCACTGGCTGGAACTGGACACTGACGCGCACGACCCAATGATCCAAGGCCCGATGATCCAGCACCCAGTGATCGAGCGAATGCAGGCCACC
>DASQVN010000215.1:0-2545 GCA_035640755.1 Rhodopila sp. | reverse complement strand
GGCAACGCCGAACTCGACCAGCTGCTTGGGGGCGGGCTGGAGCGCGGAACCAACACGCTGCTGATCGGCGCGGCTGGGGTCGGCAAGTCCTCGCTCGCGCTGACATATGCCATTGCCGCGGCACAGCGTGGCGAACGCGCTATGTTTTTCGCTTTCGATGAGGGACGCGGCACACTGGATGCGCGGGCGCGGACGTTGGGGCTGCCGCTTCAATCCGTGCTCGAGACTGGTTTGATCCGCTATCAGCAAATCGACCCGGCCGAACTGTCCCCCGGCGAATTCGCCGCCATCGTCCGCCACAGTGTGGAGCGCGACAATGCACGAATTGTCGTGATTGACAGCCTCAATGGCTACCTGAATGCCATGCCGGATGAGCGCTTTCTCATTCTGCAAATGCACGAGCTGTTGAGCTATCTCGGCCAGCAAGGGGTGCTGACCCTCCTCGTGCTTGCGCAGCATGGTCTGGTCGGACCGATGGATACGCCTTTGGACATCAGCTATCTGAGCGATGCCGTGGTGATGCTGCGCTACTTCGAGGCGGGTGGCTCGGTCCGGCGCGCGCTCTCGGTGGTGAAGAAGCGCAGCGGTCACCACGAGCACACGATCCGCGAATTCCGTCTCAGCTCGCAAGGCATCAGCGTGGGCCCGCCGCTCACGAATTTCAGCGGCGTCTTCTCGGGCACCCCACGGTACATCGGGGAGGGGCCATTGCTGCCTCCTGACGCGAATGACGACGCCTGATCGAGCGCGCGCCTGCGTTCTGATTCTGGCGCCGATCGGGCGAGACGGCCCCGCATCCGCGGAATTGCTTCGGCGCATCGGCCTGGCAGCGACGGTATGTTCAAGCCTGGACCAGGTGATCGACAGCCTGCAAGCCGCGGCGGCCGCGTTCATCGCTGAGGAGGCTCTGTTTGGCCAGGATCTGTCCAACCTCACGACCTGGGCCGAGCATCAGCCAGCCTGGTCCGACCTGCCATTCATCATCCTGACTGGTCGCCAGGAACAGCCGCCGATCGCAGTGTGGCGTCAGCGACTGGTTTCGTCGCTGCGCAATGTGACACTCCTCGAACGGCCCATGCGGGCCATCACGCTGACCAGCACCGTACAGGCAGCCATCCGGGCCCGCCTGCGCCAGTACGAGGTGCGGGCGCTGCTGGAAGCGCAGGAACGAACGGCCCAGGAGCTTGAGGGGCTGGTGATCGCGCGCACCCGCGAACTGGAAAGAACAAACGACGAGTTGCGACGGGAAATGGCGGAGCGTGCTCGTATCGAGACTGCGCTGCGCCAATCGCAGAAGATGGAGGCGGTGGGTCAGCTCTCCGGCGGCATCGCCCACGACTTCAACAACCTGCTTCAGGGCTTGGCCGGCAGCCTCGACCTGATCCGTCGTAAGCCGAACGACAGCGAGCGTGTCAGGCGCTGGGCTGAAGCCGGGCTGCAAGCGGCCGAGCGCGGCGCCAAGCTAACCGGTCAATTGCTGGCATTCTCACGGACCCAACGGATCGAGGCAAAGCCGGTCATTGTCTCAGAGCTGGTTTCAGGCATCCAGGACCTGCTGATCCGGACACTCGGGCCCATGATCCGGATCACCTTCGAGCTGGATGCCGACCGTGTGGCTGTCCTCTCAGATCCCACGCAGCTCGAGATGGCCGTGTTGAACCTGGCGATCAACGCGCGGGACGCCATGCCCAGTGGCGGCGAGCTGACCATTGCGACCCGGCTGAGACGGATCACAGGCGATCCGGAACTGGAGCCTGCCGCGTATGTCGAGCTGAGTGTCTCCGATACCGGGATCGGGATGTCCACCGAGACGGCGGCCCGTGCGTTCGATCCTTTCTACACGACCAAAGGGGTCGGCAAAGGCACCGGGCTGGGGCTCAGCCAGGTTTATGGTATCGCGCGGCAAGCCGGAGGCACGGCTCGGATCGAGAGCCGGCCCGGCCAGGGTACGACGGTGCGGGTGCTGCTGCGGCGCACGGATCTCGCGATCGAGACGGACAACTCCCCCGCAGCGGTCGAAAGCGAGGTGGTGACGCCGTCAGCGACGGTGCTTGTCATTGACGATGATGCGGATGTACGGCGGTTCCTAACCGATTCACTTGATGCACTTGGCTATCGGGTTGCGGCGGCGGCGGACGGCCACATGGGACTGCGTGCGCTCGAAAGTATTGCACCTGACGTGATGGTGGTCGACTTTGCAATGCCGGGGCTGAACGGCGCGGAGGTCGCCAAGGCCGCACGGGCACGGCTGCCACGGCTGCCGATCATCTTCGCAAGTGGCTGTGCCGATACCGCGGCGATTGACGAAGTGGCCGGCCCCGACACGCCGGTGCTGCGCAAGCCATTCCGGGTCGATGAACTGCAGGTCGCCGTCGCTGAGGTACTCCGAAAGGCCCAAGCTGATGGTTCCTGAGCCGTGCGCTCGCGCCCAGTGGTGTCACCGTGTACGATTTGGGAACAATGTACTTCCCTCCCGAAAGCGCCGTTTATTCTTGATAACGAATTTTATCGAGAGTGATGGCCTGCAGAAGTGCAGGGACGGCGT
>DASQVN010000214.1:0-3058 GCA_035640755.1 Rhodopila sp. | reverse complement strand
GGCGGGCAAGGAGGCTCGGCTAGCGTTCGCTGGGGTCGCTGAGAGCGGGCGCGTCAAGCAGCGGCGGATCTGTCCGGACTGTGGGGTCGGGCCGTTCGGCGAGCCGTGGCAAGGCTGGGGGTATCCCGGGCTGATCCGGGTGGTGCGGGGCGGCACACTGGACGACACCACCTGGCTGCAGCCGACCATACATTTCTGGACCCGCAGCGCGCAGCCCTGGGTGGTGCTGCCGGCGGGGGTCACGATTCACAACACGCAGCCGGTGTGACCCACGGGACCGTGGTGAAGGTGGAGTCAATGTCGCGGGTTGTGCGTCTTCGTCTGCCATAACCGGGCCGTACCGAACGCAGGGGCGCGGTGGCGCGCGGTTCATTGCGCTTCGGCCGGAACCAGGAGCGCGGCGGCCATGGCGTCATCGACGGTTTCGAGCCAGACGAACTTCAGGCGCTCGCGGGAGCTGGCGGGGATGTCGTCGTAATCGCGGCGGTTGCGGGCCGGCAACATGACCATCCTGATCCCTGCCCTTTCGGCGGCCACGACCTTCTCGCGGATGCCGCCGACCGGCAGGACGATGCCGCGGAGGCTGATTTCCCCCGTCATGGCCACGGTAGGGTCAACCGCTCGGCCGATCATCAATGAGGCGAGCGACATGAACATGGCGACGCCGGCCGAGGGGCCGTCCTTGGGGATTGCGCCGGCGGGGACGTGGACGTGGATGTCGCTGCGCTCGAACAGGCCGGGCTCGATGCCGAGGGCGCTGGCGCGGGATTTCAGCAGGCTGAGCGCGGCCTGGGCGCTTTCCTTCATGACGTCGCCGAGCTGGCCGGTGAGGATCAGCTTGCCGCTGCCGGCCATGCGGGTGCTTTCGATGAACAGGATGTCGCCGCCCACCGGCGTCCAGGCCAGGCCGGTGACGATGCCGGGCATCGGGGCGCGGTCGGCGACTTCGGGATCGAAACGGCCGGGGCCGAGGATCGCTTGCAGGTCGTCGGGTTCGATGCGCACCAGGCCGGTGTGGCCTTCAGCGACGCGGGCCGCGACGTTGCGCAGGACGGCGCCAATCTCCCGCTCCAGCGAGCGGACGCCGGCCTCGCGGGTGTAGCCGCGGATGATCGCGCCCAGGGCAGCGTCGCTGATCTCGGCCTGGTCGGGCTTGAGGCCGTTCCGCTCAAGCTGGCGGGGTACGAGATAGCGGCGGGCGATGACCAGCTTCTCTTCCTCAGTGTAGCCGGAGAGCTGGACGATCTCCATCCGGTCGCGCAGCGGCGGCGGGATGGTGTCCATCTGGTTGGCGGTGGCGATGAACAGCACGCGGCTGAGGTCGAAGGGGACGCCGAGGTAGGCGTCGCGGAAGGTGCTGTTCTGCTCGGGGTCGAGCACTTCGAGGAGGGCGGAGGCCGGGTCGCCCTGGAAGCCGCCGCCGCCGAGCTTGTCCACCTCATCGAGCATCATGACGCAGGCGCGGGAGCCGGCGCGGCGGATGCCCTGGATGATGTTGCCCGGCATGGAGCCGATATAGGTGCGCCGGTGGCCGCGGATCTCGCTTTCATCGTGCACCCCGCCCAGCGCGACACGCACGAAAGGCCGTTTGATGGCGCGCGCGATGGACTGGCCGAGCGAGGTCTTGCCGACGCCTGGGGGACCGACGAAGCAGAGGATGGGGCCGTGGCCTTCCGGGTTCAGCTTCAGCACGGCGAGGAATTCGACAATGCGCCGCTTGATCTTTTCCAGGTCGTGGTGGTCCTGGTCGAGCACGCGGCGCGCCTCGGCGATGTCGATGACAGCTTCGTTCTGCAGCTTCCAAGGCAGTTCGGAGAGCCATTCCAGGTAGGTACGGACCATGCCGGACTCCGGGCCGCCTTCCGGCATGCGTTCCAGTCGGCGGAGTTCACGCTGCGCCTGTTTGTTGACCTCATCGGGGAGGCCGGCTTCCTCCAGCGCCTTTCGCAGATCGGCAAGCTCGGGGGAGCCGCCTTCATCCTCGCCCAGTTCCTTCTGGATGGCCTTGAGCTGCTCGCGCAGCATGTATTCGCGCTGCCGGCCCTCCATGGTTTCGCGCGTGCGGCGGCCGATGTCGGCCGAAAGGCGCAGCACCTCCAGCCGGTAGGCGAGGCGCCAGAGCACGCGGTCGAGCCGCGACAGCAGGGGAATGGTTTCGAGGATCTCCTGCTTTTCCGTGGGCGCGATATCCATGAGGCCGGCGACCATGTCGGCCAACTGGCCGGGCTGCTCGATCGACTGCACTGCGGCGGCGAGCTCGGGCGGGGATTGTTCGAGCAGACGGAGGGTTTCCAGCGCGCGTTCGCGGAGCTGGTGGAAGCGGGCGTCGATGTCCGCGGTCGTTTCGGTCGGCTCGCCGATGCGCTCGACGCGCACGGTGCGGGGGTCCGAACCATCGACGATGTCGAGGAGGCGGATGCGGCTGACGCCCTGGACGATGCCGTGATGCGTGCCGTCGCGGCTGGTGACGTAGCGCAACAGGCGGCCCTCGACGCCGATGGGGTAAAGGTCGGCGAGACCGGGGGTTTCCAGCTTCGGGTCGCGCTGCAGAACGACGGCGAGGGGCCGGCCGCTGCGCGCGGCTTCCTGCAATGCCTCTTCGCGTCCCGGACAGCTGGCGAGCAGCGGCATCACGGTGCCGGGGAACAGTACCAGCTCCCGCGTCGGGATGAGCAGCAGCTCATCCGTGGTGGCCATAGCGGTTGCGATTGGCTGTTCGTCCATCAGGGGATCCTCCGCAGGGCGACGACCAGCAAGCCGTCGGCGATTTCCCGCCGTGTCATGTCGTAACGGCCGGGCGGGATCGCCACCCGGCGTTCGAAGCGGCCGTGCGGCAGCTCCATGCGGAGGACGCGGGCGCGGTCGAGGAAGGCCGGCAGGCGGCGGACGCCGACGATGGCGATGCTGCTGTCTTGGATGACGATCTCGACCTCATTGGCATGCACGCCGGGCAGCGCGGCCATGATCACGAGCTCATCGCGCGTTTGCAGCACGTCCACGGGAGGTTCCCAGCCGTTCGGATTGGGGCGGAAGAAGTCGCGGTGCAGCCGGTCAACCC
>DASQVN010000213.1:0-5755 GCA_035640755.1 Rhodopila sp. | reverse complement strand
CCCTGTCCAAGATCTGCGTCCTGTCGCCATCGGAGCGGCCGGATGCCGATGTCGACTAAACCTTCGCCCAGGTGCAGATCCGCGAGGCAGCGGTCGGCTACCGGGGCAACTGCGGCAACATGTCATCCGCCGTCGGTCCGTTCGCGGTGGACGAAGGGCTGGTGCGGCCGAACGGCGATACGGCTGTGGTGCGTATCTTCAATACCAATACCGGCAAGATCATCCGGTCCACTTTCCCGCTCGTTGACGGCCGCGCGGCAGTGGACGGCGATTTGGCGATCCCCGGCGTCGCCGGCACCGGCGCGCCGATCCGGCTCGATTTTCTGCAACCCGGCGGCGCCATCACCGGCAGGCTGCTGCCGACCGGCCGCCCCGTGGACCGGCTGGAGGTCGAAGGCCTCGGCGCAATCGACGTTTCGATGGTGGATGCCGCAGCCTCATGCGTCTTCGTCCGCGCCGCCGATGTCGGGCTGACCGGCAACGAACTGCCCGACGCCCTGGACGCCAACACCGCGGTGCTGGACCGGCTGCAGCAGATCCGCCGGGCAGCCGCGGTCGCGATGGGAATCGCGCGGTCCGAGGCCGAGGCTCGGGCGAACGTCGGCATTCCCGCCATCGGCTTCATCGCTCCGCCCATGGCGGCGCCCACGCTGTCGGGCGAGGTGATCGCCCGCGGCCACATCGACCTGACGGCGCGGTTCATCTCCAACGGCCAGCCGCACCGGGCGCTGCCGGTGACCTCATCACTATGCACCGCCGTCGCGACGCGCATCGAGGGCACCCTGCCGTTCCAGGCTCTGGATGCCGAACCGACAGGCGCCGTGCGGATCGGCATGCCGTCGGGGGTATTGACGGTCGATGCCGATGTGGTCCGGTCGGCGGACGGGTGGATGGCACGCAGTGGCGCATTCTTCCGCACGGCACGGCGGTTGTTCGACGGGCGGATTTACGTGCCGACGTGATCGGCGCGAGTCAGAACAGCCCCTCGATCTCGCCATCCGGGCGCAAGTGGATCGTTTCGGCCGCGGGCACCCGCGGCAGCCCCGGCATCGTCATGATGTCCCCGCAGATGGCAACCACAAAGCCAGCACCAGCCGACAGGCGCACTTCACGCACCGGCAGGATGTGGCCCGTGGGCGCGCCCATGACGGTCGGGTCGGCGGTAAAGCTGTACTGGGTCTTGGCGATACAGACGGGGACATCGGCGAAGCCGGCTTGCTCGAACGCGGCAAGCCGCTTTGCCACCGCCTCGGGCACTGCAATGTCGGCCGCGCGATAGATTTCGCGGGCAATGGTGCGGATTTTCTCCGCCAATGGCAGCTCCAGCGGATACAGCGGCCGGTAGTCCGCGGTGCCGGCCCCGATCCGGCGCATCACGGCATGCGCCAACGTCTCGGCTCCCGCCCCGCCATGCGCCCAATGGGTGCAGGAGATCACCTCGGTGCCAAGCTCGGCCATCGCGTCGCGGATGGCGGCGAACTCGGCCTCGGTGTCGGAGGTGAAATGGTTCACCGCGACCACGGCGGGCAGGCCGAACTTCCCGACATTCTCGACATGGCGAGCCAGATTGGCCACCCCGCGCCGGACCGCCTCGACATTCTCCGCACCAAGCTCGCTGCGTGGGACGCCGCCGTGCATCTTCAGCGCGCGGACCGTGGCGACCACCACGGCGCAGGAGGGACGCAGCCCGGCGGAACGGGCCTTGATGTCCAGGAACTTCTCACCGCCCAGGTCAGCACCGAAGCCGGCCTCGGTCACCACGACATCAGCCAGCTTCAAGCCCAGCCGGGTCGCCATGACCGAGTTGCAGCCATGCGCGATATTGGCGAACGGCCCGCCATGCACGAATGCCGGGGAGCCTTCCAGCGTCTGCACCAGGTTCGGCGCGATGGCGTCGCGCAGCAGCACCGACATCGCCCCGTCCGCCTTCAGGTCGGCCGCAGTCACGTTCGCACCATCGCGGGTCTGGCCGATGACCATGCGTCCCAGCCGCCGCTGCAGGTCGGCCAGATCACGCGAAAGGCAGAACACCGCCATGACTTCCGACGCGACCGTGATGTCGAACCCATCCTCCCGCGGGAAGCCGTTCGCCACGCCGCCCAGGCTGTTGACGATGCCGCGCAGCGCCCGATCGTTCATGTCCATGCAGCGGCGCCAGGTGACGCGGCGCGCGTCGATCGCCAGCGGATTGCCCCAGTAGATCGAGTTGTCGATCATCGCCGCCAGCAGGTTGTTGGCGGACGTGATCGCATGGAAGTCGCCGTTGAAGTGCAGGTTGATCTGGTCCATCGGCACGACCTGCGCATACCCCCCGCCGGCAGCCCCACCCTTCTGCCCAAAGCTCGGCCCCAGGCTCGGCTCCCGCAGGCAGATGACCGCCTTTTGCCCGATGCGGTTCAGTGCGTCGCCCAGGCCGACGGTGGTGGTCGTCTTTCCCTCGCCCGCCGGGGTCGGGCTGATGCCGGTGACCAGCACCAGGGCGCCGTCGGGACGGGACTGCAGGGTATCGATGTAATCCAGCGCAACCTTCGCCTTGAAGCGGCCATACGGCTCGACCGCGTCGGGCGGAATGCCAAGCCGGCCGGCGATGTCCTGGATGGGCCGGAGCCTGGCGGCGCGCGCGATTTCAAGGTCCACGTTCATGATGGTGCAGCCCCCCGATACCTGATGCCGATCTCACGCAGCGCCTCCTCCATCGCGCGGACCGCGCCCGCCATGTCGTCGGGCGTGACCGCGCCGATGCAGCCGACGCGGAACGTGGGTGACGGCGTGTTGTAGAAATTGCTGATCAGCACCCCGCGGCGCTTCAACGAATCGACGAAGGCCTGGAGGTCCCAGGCCGGGTCAGCCGGCGCATGGACGTTGACGATCACCGGCCCCTGCGTCTCGGCCGGCAGCCACGGGATCAGCCCCAGGTCCACCACGCCGTTGTACACCGTGCGCATGTTGGCGGTGTAGCGGGCCAGCCGAGCCCCTGGCCCCTCGGCATCGAGATAATCGAGCGCGCGGTCCAGCGCCGCCAGGATCTGCGCCGGCGGCGTGAACCGAAAGCTGCCCGGCGCACGGACGGCCTGCGCATGGATGTCCGAGAGGTCGAACGACCAGCTTCCCGCCCGGCCGGCACAGGCCTCCAGCCGGTCGGTCCGCGCCACCGCGAAACCGACCCCCGGCAGCGCCTCCAGGCATTTGTTGGTGGTGAAGACGGCGGCATCGACTTCGGGCTGCGTGCTGATGTCGAACGGCAGCGCGCCGAAGGCCGAGACGGCATCGACGATCATCCGCCGTCCGGCGGCGCGGACCACGGCGCCGATGGCCGGCACGTCGTGGATCACGCCGCTGCCGGTCTCGGAATACACCATCCCGACATGGGTCAGGGTCGGATCGTCCGCCAGCGCGCGGGCGACCGCCTGAGGATCGGTCGTTTCTGTCAGCCCGAGCGCCAGGGGAACCGGCACGCGCCCGGCCTCACGCGCCAGGCGGATCATGCGGTCGGCGTAGGCACCTGTGGCTGGGATCAGGATCCGCCCGCCCGGCGGCACGAAGGTGCGCACCGCCGCTTCGGTGATGAAATGGCCACATCCCTGCAGCGGCAGCGCGGTATGCTCGTTGTCCCTGCCGCCGGCCAGGCGCAGGATGCGGCCACGCAGGCGGGCGACGAAATGGCGGAAATCATTGTCCCACGGGGCGAAATCCTGTGCCAATGCAGCACGAACCTCGGGACGGGTGGTGACAGGACCGGGAATCAGCAGCAGCATTGCGCCAGCCTTGCATGGCCGGGCCAGGAAATCCACCTCAAGCCGTTTTCCTGGCGACATGACCCGCGCAATGCCGCTTGGCCGCCCCCGGGGTCACGCCCGGGCATGAAATCACAGGACGAAGTGACAAAAGGCAGATGATGCGGTTCGCGAAAGGTGAATGATGCGGAAACGTAGCAACACACAATCGGAACTTGTAGGTCCGATACAGAAATCAATCCACCTGAATACGTTTCGGTGCTAGGACGGCGGCATGACCATGCCCTTCGTGCTGCCCGACTGGGTGCCCTGGTGGGTACCCCTCGTGCTGATCGTGCCGGCGCTGCTATACGCCCTGGCCTTCGTGTTCATGCCGTTCAGCGTGCTGGGCGTGAAGCCTCGTCTGGAAGCCATCGAAGCCAGGCTCGAGGAGCTTCACCAGGAATTCCGCCAGCTCTCCCACCGGCTCCCGGTCGGACGGGAGGAAGTGGACTTCGAAGACGTCTACGCCCCCTACGCGCCCCGCCAACGGCGGGAGCCGATGGTCAGCGAACGGCCACCGATCCCGCCGTCCCTCGATGACCTCGACGACGACTCTTCCCCGGTCGAGCGTCCGGCGCCGTCCCCCACCATGCGGCCCTACCGCCGCGCCGAACCGCCGGTGGTACGCCCCCAGCGGGCCGAACCACGGCTCGGCCCCAGGCGCTGACGCTACGAACCGAGCGGATGGGGCGAATCGAACGGGTGGGTCAGATCACCAGCCCGCCGTCGACATGGATCACCTGCCCGGTCACGTAGCCGGCCGCTGGTGACGCGAGAAAGCCGATCACCGCCGCCACGTCGTCCGGCAGGCCGATGCGGCGCAGCGGTATCCGGGCGGTCTGTTCCGCCAGCGCCCCGGGGGCGAGCGCCCGATGCGCACCGGAATCCTTGCGGATGAAGCCCGGCGCCACGGCGTTCACGGTCACACCCGCAGGCCCAAGCTCGACCGCCAGGACGCGCACCAGAGCCTCCAGCGCCGCCTTGGCTGCGGCCGAGGCCGGAAACAGCGTCACATCCGGCCGGAACGCATGCGCGACAAAGCTGGAGACCGCGATCAGGCGGCCATGTTCCGCTTGGCGCAATGCGGGCATCGCCTGGCGCGACAACCGCAGGAACGCCCCTGCGATCGCCTCCATCGATGTGGTCATCGCGGCATCGCTCAGCGCCTCGGCCGGGGTGCGGTCGGCGAAGCCGGCATTGCTGACCAGCACACCCAGGCCACCAAACCGGCTCACGGCAGCCTCGACGAGGGCTGCCGCCGTATTGGGCTCCGTGAGATCGCCCAGGATCAGCTCAGCGTCCGCGCCGCCAGCGCGGACCTGCTGCAGCACGGCCTCTGCACCGTCCCGGTTCCTGCGGGTATGCAGCATGAGCGCAGTCCCCGGCGCAGCGAGCACGCGGCAGACGGCAGCTCCGATCCCGCTGGCCGCGCCGGTGACAAGAATGCTGCGGCGCTGGGTCATGGCTCGCTTCTCCAATGGGTTCGCTCGATACCATGACACGAGAAGGCAGCTTCGCGGGAACGCTTCGCCCGGCGGGCGCGTTCGCTTGCGGACACATGAAGGAGAATATCATGCGACGCATCCTGCTGGCCGGCATGACCGTCCCTGCCCTGCTGCTCGGCCTCGGCATGACCGCCCACGCCGATGATACGAACGGCAAGAAACCCGCCGGCGCCGGGAAAGGCGCCGCGGCCGGCGCCATCGCAGGACATGAGGTTGGCAGCGGCCACGCGGCAGCCGGCGCCGCGGCCGGCGCCGCGATCGGACATCACCAGTCCAAGAAGGCCGAGGAAGGCAAGAACAACAAATAGTTGGTTTCAAACGCCATGCTGCCCCTCCCCGATGTCGCGGTTGGTGAAGTCGGGCAGCATGGCGGTCGCGACGACGCTGACGACCCCATAGAAGAAGATGTAGCACGCGATCGGCCAGCCCGATCCGAAACTCGCGAGCAGGGCCGTCGCAATCAACGGCGCGGGT
>DASQVN010000212.1:0-11772 GCA_035640755.1 Rhodopila sp. | reverse complement strand
GCGGATCAGCACGCCGTCGCCCAGGACGATGAAGGCAGCCTTACCAGCGCATGCCCTGTCGGTGACGACTACACCGGGAGCGGTTGCCGCGATGGTCAGCGCGCAGGCGCGCCATACGGCGCAGTCGTAGTATGTGCCGGGCGCGATGGTGATGGTGTCGGCGTCACCGGCGGCAGCGGCTGCTTCGCTCGGAACTGCGAAGGTGCGGCCGGGTCCGACCTCGATCGTGCGGGCGAGGGTGCTGGTGGAGCAGGCGACCAGGGCGGCGGCGGCCAGGCAGGGCGCCCGGTGGTGCCGGATGATCACCGCACGGTGCCGTCGCCGCGCAGCGCCTTGGCGTTGCCCTTCAGGACGTTGCCGCGCAGTTCGGCGTCCGTTGCGGTAATGTTGTTGACCAGGAAGCTGTTGTAGTCGCCGTCCACCAGGAAGCTGTTGTGCTCGACGGTGATTTCCGGCGTTGGCTGGGTGATCCCTTCCGAGCCGATGGCGATCGCGGCGGTGTGGTTCTGCGACTGCGGGCCTTTCTGGATGTGGCTGTCGCGCACGAGGAGGGCGCCGCCGTTGGGAGCCTCCACGGCGTAGCTGGCGGTGCCGTCGGGGCCGTCTGCGATGTCGCAGCCGATGACCTCGGTCCGCTGGGCGCGGGACTTGATGTGGTGGCCTTCGCGGGTGCCGGCGAAGCGGGTTTGCTCGACCCGCAGCAGGGCGATATGGCCCACGTAGAGGCCGTGGCCGCAGCCGCCGCCCTGGCAGGTGCCGTTTTTCAGAAAGACGCTGTTGCGCATGGTGATCTTCGCGCCGGGGCGGTCGCCGGCGAGGATGCCGTTCTGGTTGTTGACGAACTGCACGTGGTCGATGAACAGGTCGCCGCCCTCGGCGCGGATGCCGGCACCGTTGAAGTCGGGCACGCGCGCCCGGGTCAGCGTCAGGTTGCGGATCGTGATGTTGCTGCCGCGGGTGATGAACAGCGCCTTGCCCTCGCAGGACTTGTCGGTGATTACCGTTGCCTCTTGTCCCGCGCCTTCGATCGTCAGGTTGTTGGCGCGCCAGAGGGCGCAGTCGAAGTAGGAGCCGGCGGCGATCACCACGTGGTCGCCGTCCTGCGCCGCGGCCGCGGCGTTGGAGGGGGCGGCGAAGGTCTTGCCGGGGCCGACTTCGAGGGTTGCTGCTGAGGCAGTGTGAACGCCGGGCAGAGACCCGGCGATGGTCAGCAGAACGAGAGCGCGGCAGAGAAACGTGTGCGAAGACGACATGCCGAAACCTTCATTGTTCCGGCCTCATACGTAAAGCACTCCGGCGCGATCAGCCAAAATGTTTTGTCAGCCGACATATGCCGACGGACCGCTCCGCCCCCGCCATTCTTCACCGCGAAGCTGGTTACATGCGGGATCTCCATGGCCCTCCGCTTCCCTGGCGTCCTCGGTGGTGAAAACACGGAGCCCACACCAACGACTGACGTTCCCAAGTCCCCGGATCAGCAATCCATGTCGTCTTCATGGGTTCGCCGCACCAGGACCTCCCGCTTGCCCACATGGTTGGCCGGCCCGACGATGCCTTCCTTCTCCATCTGCTCGATCAGCTTGGCGGCCTTGTTGTAGCCGATGCCGAGGTGGCGCTGGATGAACGAGGTTGAGGCCTTGCCTTCGCGCGCCACGACGGCCACCGCCTGGTCGAACAGGCTCTTGTCGCTATCCGATCCACCGCCGATGCCGGACAGTGGCGAGCCGCCATCGAAATCGCCGCCCGAGGACTCCTGCGGCTCCGTGACATCTTCGATATAGGCGGGCTCGCCCTGCTCACGCAGGAAGGCCACCACCTTCTCGACCTCCTCGTCCGAGACGAAGGGGCTGTGCACGCGGGTGATGCGGCCGCCGCCCTGCATGAACAGCATGTCGCCCTGGCCGAGGAGCTGTTCAGCGCCTTGCTCGCCCAGGATGGTGCGGCTGTCGAACTTGCTGATCACCTGGAAGCTGATGCGGGTCGGGAAGTTGGCCTTGATCGTGCCGGTGATCACGTCGACCGAGGGGCGCTGGGTGGCCATGATCACGTGGATGCCGGCGGCGCGCGCCATCTGTGCGAGGCGCTGCACCGCGGCCTCGATCTCCTTGCCGGCGACCATCATCAGGTCGGCCATCTCGTCGACGACGACAACGATGAAGGGCAGCGGTTCGAGCGCCAGCGGCTGTTCCTCGAAGGTCGGGCGCCCGGTGTCGGGGTCGAAGCCGGTCTGCACCTTGCGGCTGAGCACCTCGCCCCGGGCACGGGCATCGGCAACGCGCTCGTTGAAGCCGCCGATGTTGCGCACGCCCAACTGGCTCATGGCGCGGTAGCGGCGCTCCATTTCCCGCACCACCCATTTCAGGGCCGTAACTGCCTTGGCCGGCTCGGTCACCACCGGGGCCATCAGGTGCGGAATGCCGTCGTAGGTGGAGAGTTCCAGCATCTTCGGGTCGATCAGGATCAGCCGGCACTGATCCGGCGAGAGGCGGTAGAGCAGCGAGAGGATCATCGCGTTCACGCCGACCGACTTGCCCGAGCCGGTGGTGCCGGCAATCATCAGGTGCGGCATCCGCGAGAGATCGGCGACCACGGCCTTGCCGCCGATATCCTTGCCGAGTGCGAGGGAGAGGCGGCCGGCGGCCTTGAGCACCTCCTCGCTGGAGAGGATTTCGCGCAGGAACACGGTTTCGCGCTTGCTGTTCGGGACCTCGATGCCGATGACGTTGCGGCCCGGCACGGTGGCAATGCGGACGGCGGTAACCGAGAGGCTGCGGGCCACGTCGTCGGCGAGGCCGATGACGCGGGCGCTGCGGATGCCGGGGGCGGGCACGAGCTCGTACAGCGTCACCACCGGGCCGGGGCGGATTTCGACGATCTCGCCCTGCACGCCGTAGTCGGACAGCACGGTCTCGAGCAGGCGCGCGTTGGCTTGCAGCGCCTCCTCGCTCATGTCGGTGGCGACGCGGGCGGGCGGCGGCTTCAGGAGATCGAGCGGCGGGTAGTTCCAGCCGGCCTCGGGCAGCGGCAGGGCGGTCTGCGTTGGCCTGCGCGGCGGCACCGGCGCCGGCTTCGCGCCCTTGATCACTGGCGGCATCCCGGGCGGCGCGCCAACCGCGGCCGGCTGTGCGCTGATGACCGGCACCGGACGCGGCCGCTCATCCTCGACCGCGTCGGCCTCCGGCCTCTGGCGCAGCACCGGGCGCGGCCGTTCGGCGGATGGCGGCGGGTGATCCGCGGGCTCGCGGTTCATGAGCTCGGTCAGCCAGTTGGTGAGCCGTGCCAGCCGGCCGGAGCCGCGCGACAGTGTGGCCACGGTGCCGCGTCCGCTGGACACCGAGTAGCGGGCCATGACGCCTGCCGCGTGGCCGGCGCTGCGCCATTCCGAGCGCGACAGGCCGAGGGCCAGGAGCGTCATGGCGAAGGCGAGTACCGAGCCGAGGGCCCAGATCGCGAAGGAGCCCAGCAGCCCGAACAGCGAGTGGCCCGAGGCGAGGCCCTGCTCGGCGACGATGTGTCCGATCGAGCCGCCTGGCCCGGCCATGACCGGCCAGTTGCTGCTATGTGCGAAGGGCATCGCGGCGATCGAGGCGGCCAGCAGCGGCATGGCGGCGAGCAGCGCGGCGATCCGCCCGGTGAGGGTGCCCACGCCGCGGCGGGAGGCGAGGCGCCAGCACCAGGCGAGCATCGCCACGCCTGGCAGCGCGGCAACGATGCCGAATCCCTGCAGCAGGATGTCGGCGATGATCGCGCCGCCCGGCCCGGCCAGGTTGGTCACGTGGCGTGTTGTCGCCGTATTCAGTGATGGGTCCTGCGGGTTGTAGGTCGCCAGCGCCACCAGGATGGCGAGCCCGAGCAGGCCAAGCAGGAGCCCCCCGAATTCGCTGGTGCGCTGGCTCATCAGCGCCTTCAGGGCAGGGGAAGCGAAGCGGCGTGGCG
Organism: Rhodopila sp.; assembly: GCA_035640755.1. GTDB lineage: Bacteria > Pseudomonadota > Alphaproteobacteria > Acetobacterales > Acetobacteraceae > Rhodopila. Next base: position 7,836 of record DASQVN010000212.1, on the reverse strand, counting down.
GCGTAGCGGATGGACGGGCGGCCATAGGGCGGGTCACCTCGGAAGCAGGTCTTGCGATGTGGCGCGAGCTATACCGTGGAAGGCACTGACGAATGAAGCGAGATCGCCGGAGTCGTGCAAGCGGGGCCGCGGAGGCCGTTTACGGCGCGCTCCGCCGAGACTGACCCATTCGTCGGCGGTGTGGATCGCGCAACAGGTCATCGTTTGAGCGCGTGATTGGCGGTTTCCGAGCGGTCCGCCTGAAGCGATCACGCGCCGGCGATCACCGGGTGGAGGCCTGGGACGCTGCGCCCTGGGCCAGCCGGCCGGTGCATTGCCGCACGACGGGCTCAAGCTCACGGAAGAAGGCGGCGGCCCAGATCTGCGCGCTGTCGGCCGTCAAGTGGTAATGGTCGCTGGTTGACAGCCCTGGGGGACGCGGCGCGATCACGCGTGCGCCCAGGCGCTCTGCCAGGAACCGGGCGAAGGTGTCGTCCATCTCGGTATTCGGGACGACGGTGAACACCACGCATTGGGGTTCGACCTGCAGCTTGGCGAGCATCGACCGGGCATTTGCGAGATATTCCTCGTAATGCGAGGTATCCTGCGGCCCGGGCTCCGTGAGCGGGAATGATCCGTACTCGTTCTTGTTGAACCAGATCCGATCCTCGTTCTCATGCACCACGGTGCCGTCGAGATAGCGGCGGTAGCCGCGGGCGGTGCGTCCGCAAAGGATGCCGAGGTAGCGGCACCAGACTGGTCCGGCGTCGAGGAATGCCTGCGTCTGGCGCGCCCATTTTTCTTCGCCTGCCGGATCGGCAGTCAGTGCCTGGGCGGGAATGCTCTCCTGCCCGGTGAAGTACGGGTCGGCGTCGAACACCACCAGATCGGGGTGCGGGTGCAGCCTGGCTACCAGCCGGTCGGTGAAGCCGCTCTGCTCCCCGGCGCCGAACGCGAGCAGGTTCATCGGGATGTGCCGTTCGGCGAACCAGGACGACGCGCCGCCGAGGGAGGCGGCGGTGAGGATGCGGCTGTCGCCGAACAGCAGGACCTTGGCCCGCCGGATGCTGGCGACGGCCTGCTGGTCGAGGTCGAACCAGAGCACGTCGATGCCATAATCGCCGATGCCGCTGGAGCCACAGCCGTCCATCCAGGTGCCGGCCGGCGGCGTGCCGCTTTCCGGCAGGCAGCCGATCCGGATGGCTTCCTTCCAGCCGCTGCGGATGCCGGCCAGAACTGCGGCGACCAGCACGACCGTGGCGACGTAGGCCCACAGGCGCTTGTTATCCATGTTGGAGCATCCTGAGCGGGGCCGGTGTCAAAATTGGAAGTACAGGAATCTGCCTGGGCGATCGAGCTGGGTCATGGCAGCGAACAGCAGCACGCCGACGACCACTGCCCAGAACCGGTTGGGCTGCCACTGAAGCAGGCGCCAGCGCATCGGCGTCACCTTCTGCAGCGACGGGTTCCAGGTGCCGAGGATCTGGTATGTGTTCGGCGTCGCCCAGGCGAGCAGCATCAGCCCGGCGATGACCGGCACGTTGTAGAGCAACGGCTTGGTGAGCTGGTCGTAGAGCTCGATCGAGCCGCTCTGGATCAGGCCGCCGTGCACCAGGGCATCGGCGAGCGGACCGAACTTGACGAAGCTGCCGCCGCGCACCGGCAGCGGAAACTCCCACCCGTTCAGGCCGATGGCGCCGCCGAGGAGGCGCAGGGCGTCGGAGGTGCTGTCGGCGCGGAAGAAGACCTGGGCGACCAGCACGCAGAGATAGGTCACCATGACGGGCCAGATGCGGTTCAGAACCGTGATGACGGCGGGTTGGGGCGCTTTCGACGGGCGCCGTGCAAAGATCCGCCAGGCATGGTTGACCGACAGGTAGATGGCGTGCAGCACGCCGAAGATGATGAACACGAACCCAGCGCCGTGCCAGACGCCGGCGAGAAAGATCGTGACGAAGGTTGGGAACACGATCATCTCGGCGAAGCCGGCCGGGGTTTCGGCGGCTTGCCGTGTGGCCTTGAGTCCGCGCGCCATGCGCCGACGCGTCACCCACAGCGAGATCGGGTTATAGAGCAGCAGCGTCAGGTAGCGGGTCAGCGTCATGTGCCAGCGCTGCCAGAAGTCGATCACGCCTTTTGACTTGTAGGGGGAGTTGAAATTGATCGGCAGGCTGACCCCGAACATCGCGCCCAGGCCGACCGCCATGTCGGAATAGCCCGAGAAGTCGAAGTAGAGCTGCATCGAATAGGCCAGCACGGTGGACCACGACGTCAGCAGGCCGAACCGGCTGACGTGGCCAAAACCGGCATCGGCATAGGGCGCGATCTGGTCGGCGAGCAACACCTTCTTGGCCAGGCCGAGCACGAAGAGGGTGAAGCCGGAAGCGACTTTTCCGGCGTTCAGGCGATAGGTCGCATCGCTTGCGAACTGCGGCATGATCTCGCGGTGGTGCAGGATCGGGCCAGCGATCAGATGCGGAAAGAACGTTACGAACAAGCTATAGTTGAGCAGCCCACGCTCCCGCACCAGCCCCTGCTGGCAGTCCACAAGGTAGCCGATCTGGGTAAAGGTGAAGAAGGAGATGCCCAGCGGCAGGATGACCTCGCCGTAGTCTGCTGCCAGAAGCCCGGTGGAATGGGCGAAGCCGAGGATCGCAAAGAGGTATTTGTAGTAGACCAGCGCGCCGAGGTTGGCGGTAACCCCGAGGGTGAGCAGCCAGCGCTGCCGGGCCGGCTGCTCCTCGGCCGCCAGGATGCCCAGGCTCAACAGGTAATTGAGTGCGATGGAGACCGCCAGCAGCGCGACGAAGCCGGCGTTCCACCAGCCGTAGAACACGAACGACGCCGCCACCAGCCAGAGCTTCGCCGCCTCGATCCTGGCCAGGTGGCCCAGCAGGTAATATGCGGCGAATGAGATCGGCAGGAAGTACAGGAGAAAGCCGTAGGAGTTGAATAGCATGCAGCCGTCACTTCTGCAGCTTGCGGCCGATCAGGGTCACCAACTCGCCGACGTTGCGCAGGCTTTCGACTTCGGCGGTCTTGAACTTGAGGCCGAAGTGTTGTTCGGTTGCAACGACGATGTTGATGTGGTTGAACGAGTCCCATCCCTCGGTCTGGTCCGCGGTGGTTTCGGGGCCGATCTGCAACTTCTGGTCGTCGAGCGGATCGAGCACGTCACGAATGATGTCCGCGACCTGGTGAAGGATCTGCGATTGGTCCACTGGCGTACTCCGTAGGGCCGGGTTGTCATCCGCGCTGCGTCCACAACCGAAGGCGTGCGCACCGCCGGGCGGCCGACGGTTACGTCAGGCCTCCGTAACAGTTGCGCAGCATGTTACCAACCGCCTCGGTTGGCTAATCACAAGCCTGCGCACCGCCGTTGATAACCGAACGCAACAGTTTGCCCTTGTCCTTGGTGGCGCAACCCGTATCCTGCCGGCCGGAGCGGGAGGGGATGCATGAACATCGAGATCATCTGCACCGGGGACGAGGTGCTGAGCGGCAAGATCACCAACACCAACTTCTCCTACATGGCGCAGAAGCTGGAGGATGTCGGCCTTTCGGTGCGCTGGGGCGTTACCGTCGGTGACGACCGCGAAACCCTGCTTGCCGCCTTCCGCCAAGCCGGCGAACGCGCCGATGCGGTGATCGTCAACGGCGGGCTCGGCCCGACGGTGGATGACCTCTCGCAGGAGATTGCCGCGCAGGCGGCGGGTGTCGAGCTTGTCCTGCATGAGGAATGGCTTGCCCGGATGCAGGACTTCTTCAGCAAGCGCGCCCGCACCATGCCGCCCAACAACGTCAAGCAGGCGATGCTGCCGTCGACGGCCGAGATGCTCGACAACCCGATCGGCACCGCGTGCGGCTTTGCCATGGATATCGGCCGCGCGCGGTTCTTCTTCACACCGGGCGTGCCGCGCGAGCTCCGGCGCATGCTGGAGGAGCAGGTGATTCCGCGCATCCTCTCCCGCGCCGGCGCGCCCGCCACCATCCGCCTGAAGCGGTTCCACTCCTACGGTCTGGGTGAATCGCATATCGACCAGCTGCTGACCGGCGTCGAGGCGCTGGACCCGGACGGCGGTGTCAAGCTAGGCTTCCGCGCCCATTATCCACAAATCGAAACGAAACTTACCGTCCGCGGCACCGGCCCTTCGGACGTGCAGCGCAAGCTCGACCCGGTGATCGCCGAAGTGCGCCGGCGCCTCGGCAACTTCATCATCGCCGAGGACGACCAGACGCTGGAGGGCGTCATCCTCCAGGCGCTTGCCGAGCAGGACGGCACGTTGACGCTGGTGGAGAGTTTTACGTCGGGCCAGATCGCTGCGCGCATCGCGCACCTGCCGGGGGCGGAGGCCGTGTTCCGTCACGGCACCGTGGTGCGCCGCCTCGATCGCCTGTTCGGCGTAACGATTCCGGCGCCGCTCGATCAGGCGGCGACCGAGGCCGTCACGCGGGCGGCACGGGAGCAGACCGGTGCCAGCCACGCGCTGTCGGTGCTGATCGAGCTGGATGACGGCGCCGACCGCATCGACTTCGGCGGCACCATCTTCATCGGCATCGCCACCGCGGATGGGGTCGCGTTCCGCCGCTCCCGCATCCTGGGCGGGCGCGAATGGGTCCGATTGGGGGCGGTGGAATTGGGTCTGGATTGCCTGCGCCGGTTCCTGCAAGGGCTGCCGGTGATCGAGCGCATCGACTTCGAGAAGACCGAGCCCAAGCCTTAAGCCCAAGAGCAACACGTGACGTCCGGGAAGAGCTGAACCGATGACATCCGCAGCACCGCGCCGCGCATTGCAATGATGCGCAGGAGCCGACCGGCCGCCGCCCGCGGCCTGGATTCCCCTTATGCCTGGTTCCGCCTCGGGGTTGCCATTGTACTTTCGACCATCGGCGGCGTCGGCATGTGGTCGGTCGTGGTGGTTCTGCCGGCGGTGCAGGCGGACTTCCATCTGGACCGGGGGGAGGCGTCGCTGCCGTTTACCCTGACGATGATCGGGTTCGGCCTCGGTGGTGTGCTCATGGGGCGCGTCGCTGACCGGCGCGGTATCATGCTGCCCATTCTGGTCGGCGCGGGGGCACTGGGTCTCGGCTATGTGCTGGCGTCGCTGGCCCCTGGACTGCCGGTGTTCTCTGCCGCCTACCTGCTGATCGGCACGTTTGGCGTCGCCGCGACGTTTGCGCCGCTGCTGGCCGACATTTCGTTCTGGTTCGAGCGCTACCGTGGCATTGCCGTGGCGCTGTGCGCTGCCGGCAACTACGTGTCGGGCGCGATCTGGCCGACGCTGATCGAGGCCATGGTACGGACGTATGGCTGGCGGACGACCCACCTGGCGATCGGCATCTTCGCCGTGGTCGTCATGCCGCCGCTGGCGCTGCTGCTGCGTGGCCGGCCGCCGCAGCGGGCTGCTACCGCTACGGCCGGGATGTCCGCCGAGCGGCGGATCGAGCTGCGGCCGGCGGCGCTACAGAGCCTGCTTGCCGTAGCCGGGCTGGCGTGCTGCGTGGCGATGTCGATGCCGCAGGTGCACATCGTCGCCTACTGCAGCGACCTCGGCTACGGTGCCACAAGCGGCGCCCGCATGCTTTCCCTCATGCTCGGCTTTGGCATCATCAGCCGCATTGCGTCGGGTTTCCTGGCGGACCGGCTGGGGGGCGTTGCCACTCTGGTGATCGGGTCTGCGGCGCAGATGCTGGCGCTGGTGCTGTACCTGCTGGCTGACGGGTTGACCTCGCTGTTCGTCATTTCCGCTCTGTTCGGGCTGTTCCAGGGCGGTCTTGTGCCGAGCTACGCGATGATCATTCGCGAGAGCTTTCCGATGCAGCAGGCGGGCACCCGCGTTGGAGTGGTGATGATGATGACCCTGCTGGGGATGGCGCTGGGCGGCTGGATCTCGGGGCTGATCTTCGACGTTACGGGCTCCTACCGCATTGCCTTCGCCAACGGAGTGGTCTGGAACGCCGTGAATCTGCTGATCGCGCTGTATCTTCTCGCGAGGTCGCCGGCTGTCATGCGCCGGCACGGCTTGGTTCCTGCGGCGCGATCGAGTGCGGAGTGACCAGGCCGGGGCCTTTTCGGCCGAGCTCCGCGGCTTGCTGATGGCTTGATGCGGTGACGGCCGGCGGCCGAGCCGGCTGTCGGTGTCCCGGGGCGGTGCGTGGATGACTGCCTGAAGACATTTGTTGAGGAATAGTAATTTGTGCAATTTCGGTTTTATCCTCGTTTGATTCGCCGAAGTTGCCTGCGTGGCAGTGCAAATCTTCATCTGATTGCAAAACTTGGACGGCTTGTGATTGGAAGTCATGCGTCTGTTTGCCTGGTAATGTTATATATTGGTTATATTGGCGTACGAGATCCCGATTTCACGGGCGATAAGGAAAGCCTTGGACATGCGTCTCAGCCCCGGGATGGTCGCGCGGTATCGCGCGGAAGGCTTCCTGGTATTCGATCCCGATCTGCCGCCCGCCGAGATATTCGCGATCCGCAGCGCGCTACTGACCCTACATCAGCGCAAGGCGGGGTTCCGGGAAGGCGCCCAGTTCGATGCGCTGGGCGTTGACGACGGCGACACGCCGGCGCGCTTCCCGCAAATCCTGCATCCCCGTTCCTTCGCCCCGGAGCTGTTGCATACGCTGTATTTCCGGCAGGCGCGGGCGGTGGCTGAACAGCTTCTTGGCCCGGATATGCGCTTCAAGGCCGATATCTCCCTGATGAAGCCGGCGCTGATCGGCGACGCCACACCGTGGCATCAGGATGAAGCGTTCCAGGATCCGGCTTTTGCGTATGATGAGCTCAGCTTCTGGCTTGCCCTGCAGCCGACCGATCAAGCGAGCAGCTGCATGGCCTATATTCCCGGCTCCCACCGCTGGCCGGTGCTGCCGCACGGGTTTCCGGGTGACGATGCCCGGATCCACGCACTTGAGTGCAAGGCCGGCTTTGACCCGGCCGATGCCATCTATTGCCGGTTGCCGGCGGGCGGCTGCGTGATCCACAACCAGCGCACCCTGCATGGCGCCAGCCCCAACACCTCGGACCAGGATCGGCTGGCCTATGTGCTGATCTTCAACCGCACGCCGGTGCCGGCCAGCACTCCTCGGCACTTCCCCTGGCGCGCCGCACACGCCACCCCCCGTGCGGCGCGGGAGCGTGCGTGGCGGCGGCACGGCGGGCTGCTGGTGCATCTCTGGCGGCAGCGCACACGCCTGCGGGTCGCCAACTCGCGCACCGTGATGTTCGATCTGCGCCGCGCGGCGCGGGCCGTCCGCCGGCTCTGGGTCGACGAGTAAGCGTTCCCTCTCGACGCTGGGTGCGATCGGGGCCATCTATGAAAGCCGAGGAGGCTCTCTGGATGTCGCAAACCCTGCTCCGCCCGCCGCCCGTGCTCTTCATGCCGCAGAAGCAGCCGGCCAAGCCGATGACACGCCAGCTGGAGGTGGTGTCCGACTATGAGCCGGCGGGCGACCAGCCGACTGCGATTGCCGAGCTGGTCCAGGGCGTGCAGGCGGGCGAGGGTGACCAGGTGCTGTTGGGGGTCACCGGCTCGGGCAAGACGTTCACCATGGCGAAGGTGATCGAGGCGGTGCAGAAGCCCACGTTGATCCTGGCGCCGAACAAGACCCTGGCCGCGCAGCTCTATGGCGAAATGAAGGGATTCTTCCCGAACAACGCGGTGGAATACTTCGTCAGCTACTACGACTATTACCAGCCTGAGGCGTATGTCCCGCGCACCGACCTGTACATAGAAAAGGACGCGCAGATCAACGAGCAGATCGACCGCATGCGCCACGCCGCCACCCAGGCGCTGCTGGAGCGCAATGACGTCATTGTCGTCGCCTCGGTCTCGTGCATCTACGGCATCG
>DASQVN010000211.1:0-4029 GCA_035640755.1 Rhodopila sp. | reverse complement strand
GACCCGGCGGTCGACGACCGCGAGCTCTATGCGCGTGAGCTGGAGGCCGCCTGCCGCGAGGCGGGCATGACCTATCACCGCTTCCCGGCACGCAAGGGCGACGTGTTCTTCTGGACCGCCGACCTGGTGCACTGCAGCCATCCCCGCACCCTGCCGCCGGAGACGAGCCGCCTATCCTGCGTGACCCACTACCACCCCGCCACCACCGAACCGTTCTGGTTCCGCTATCATCCCGACCGGCAGACCGTCCGGCGGATGGGGGACCTGGGCAGCTACGTCAGCCTGCACTACGACCTCGCGCAGCCGGAAGGCCGGATGATCCCGCCAACCTTGGACTGACGCCGGCAGCCCGAAGGTGAGGCAGGGGCGCTGCCCCCGCACCAAGCTGAGGCCGGAGACCCCCGACTTATCGGACGGGTTCCGATGCCTCCTTTGGCGAGGTCCCAAGAGAGGCATCGGCGGCAGCGCCCTGGCCTGTCGCGGCTACCGGCCCAGCACCTGCGTGCCTTCCTCGCGCACGCCCTTCAGCTTCCGCGGATCAAGCCCCAGCGCGGACAGGATCGTCGGCGCGATCTGCGTCGTATAGGTCAGGCCCTCGACAACCGCCGGCGCGACGTCGGGGGCCGAGACCAGCAGCAGCACATTGCGGTCGTCGTCCGACAACCCGCCATGTTCGGCAAGCTTGCTGCCGCCGGTGCAGATCACCCCATGGTCGGTCACCGCGATGAAATCCGGCACGCGGCTGTTGGTGAACGGGTCACCATACAGTGGCGTCAGCGACTCACGGTCCAGAAGCTGCGCAATATGCAGCTTCGCCGCATTCGCCAGCAGGTACGCCTTGGCTGCGTCATAGTTCGCCTTCTGCAGGTCCGGCTGCAGCCAGATCAGCCCCGCATCGTCGCAGATCTCGAACCCATGATCGCCGAACCCCGGCGTGGCCTGGAACGGCGCGTCCGACTGCGTCACCCGCGCCTTCGGATCGATCGGCGACTGCCCATGCTTGGCGCTGACGATGATCAGCGTCGACTTGTCGAGCCCCTGCGCCGCCAGCTCTTTGACAAATCGGCCGAGTGCATCGTCCACGAACTGGAATTGCTGGGTCAGGGCATTGCCCGGCGTGGCGTTCCCATCGAGGTACCCGCCGGTCAGGCTGGGATCATCGCCGAAGCCCGCCGTGGCCAGCTTCTGCCCGACGCTGACCGCCTGGAAGTTCATGCCGAAGATCGCCGGCACCCCGGGCTGCGCGGTGCGCGTGCTGTTGTAGCCGTCGATCCAGTTCAGCACCGCGTTGACCTTGATCGAGTCATAGGCCCGCACGGCAGCGAAGCTGGTCGTGTTGTCCTGCCCCGCCGGCGCGCCAGGCAGCACCATCTGGGCATTGATTTCCGGCGCGAACAGGTCGTCGATCCCCTTGCCGCTGGGCCCGCTCAGGTTCTCATAGGCCGGGTGCTTGTCCGACCAGGCGGTCAGTCCGCCGGCCGCCTTGATCACCTCGAACACCGTGTTGGTGCGCATATACTCATGTGGATACATCGGCCGGCAGTCGCCGTCGACCAGCCGCCGCTGCATGTGGTCGGGGTCGAGCTGGGTGTAGACCTGGCCCAGCGTGCCGCCGCCGGTGATGTCGGCTACCACCCCGCTGCTGAAGTCATACGTCTTGTCGAGCGCTTCATGATTCGTCAGCTCGGCCCCCGGCGTCCCGGTACAACCGGGATCGGGCAGGCCCCGGCTCGTGTAGAAGGCCTTCGACGGATAGGCCGTGCGGTCGTAGCTGTCGTCGTAGAACAGCCCGGCCGTCCTGGGCGAGGCACCGGTGACCTGCGCAGTGATGCCGGGGTAGCTGTCGGACGGCGCCGTGGTGAAGGCGTTCGGGTAGGTCAGGCCGGTCTGCGACAGCCTGGCGAGGTTGCTGTCGGGGTGATGCTCGACCCAATTGGTCAGGTCGACCGCATGCATGCCGTCGATGCTGACCAGCAGCACATGGTCGTAATGGCGTGCGATGGCCGGCTCCCGCGCCGCGGCTGGATCCGGCGCAAGCCCGAGCCACGTCAACCCAAGACCTGAAATGCCGGCCAGAAGTCTGTTTCCCAGAAGTCTGTTTCGATGAAGGCGCATGCTGGTCAAATCCCCCCGTCTGATGCAACGCGCCATTGCTACGGGCCAACAGACGACAGCTTGATGAATGCCACGTGTCAGGACGGTTACCGCAGCGTCATCTCCCACGCCTGTGAACACTGCCGCCCGCCCCGGCGATGGGCCGCGCTGCCGACAATACCGTGATCCAGGAACCCCCATGCGGCGCGGCGCGCTTCGGCTGCCACGGTGAGGAACGGGATGCGCGGCGCGATCGCCGAACAGGATGGGAAGATTTCGATCGTGGGAACAGACGCATGAGCGCCGCCACCGGCCCAGCTTCCGTGGGCCAAGCTTCCGCGGGCCAGGCCTCCATCAGGACCGACATCCCTGCGCGGATGGACCGCCTGCCCTGGAGCCGCTTTCACCTGCTGGTCGTCATTGCCCTGGGCGTGACCTGGGTGCTGGACGGGCTGGAGGTCACCATCGTCGGCTCGATCGGCCCGATCCTCAAGGACAGGCAGACGCTCGCGCTGACCGACCAGCAGGTCGGGCTGGTCGCCGCCTTCTACGTCGGCGGCGCCGTGACGGGGGCGCTGCTGTTCGGCTGGCTGACCGACCGGTTCGGCCGGCGGCTGATCTTCAACCTGACGCTCGGCATCTACATGGCCGGCGTGCTCGCCAGCGCCTGCGCCTGGAACTTCATCAGCTTCGCGCTGTTCAACTGCGTCACCGGCCTCGGCATCGGCGGCGAGTATTCCGCCATCAACTCGGCGATCGATGAGCTGATCCCGGCGCGGCTGCGCGGGCGGATCGACCTGATCGTCAACGGCAGCTACTGGGCGGGCGCGGCGTGCGGCGCCGGTGCGTCGCTGCTGCTGCTGTCGGGACGGCTGGTCGGCGTCAATATCGGCTGGCGCCTGCCCTTCGCCATCGGCGCGGTGCTCAGCGGGGCGATCCTGTACCTGCGGCGATTCGTCCCGGAAAGCCCGCGTTGGCAGGTGACGCACGGGCGGGACGATGAGGCCAAGCGCACGGTCTCGGACATCGAGCACAAGATCGGCGGCCAGCTGCCGCCGCCCAAGGGCACGCTGGAGGTCCATCCGCGCAAGGTCTTCGGCTTCGGCCTCATCCTTGGCTCCATGTTGGGCAGGAACCGGGGGCGGAGCTTTCTCGCGCTGATGCTGATGGTCGCGCAGGCGTTCCTGTTCAACGCGGTGTTCTTCACCTACGGCCTGGTGCTGAGCAGGTTCTACCACATCGAGGAAGCCCGCGTCGGCATCTACATCCTGCCGCTGGCGGCGGGGAACTTCCTCGGGCCGCTGGTGCTCGGCCATCTGTTCGACACGATCGGGCGCAAGAAGATGATCGCCGGCACCTATGGCGTCGCAGGCATCCTGCTGGCCGCTGTGGCGGTGCTGTTCGGCGCCGGCTGGCTGAGCGCGTGGAGCCAGACCGCCTGCTGGATGGCGATCTTCTTCATCGCCTCGGCCGCCGCCAGTTCCGCCTACCTGACCGCGAGCGAGATCTTCCCGTTGGAGACCCGCGCCATGGCGATCGCCCTGTTCTACGCCATCGGCACGCTGATCGGCGGCGTCAGCGCGCCGGCGCTGTTCGGGCAGCTGATCGGCACCGGCAACGCCTGGGTGCTCGCGGGCGGATACGCCGGCGCGGCGGCGCTGATGATCGCGGCGGCGGCGTGCGAGGTGTTCCTCGGCGTCGAGGCCGCCGGCAAGTCGCTGGAGGATGTCGCGCAGCCGCTGTCGGGCAGCGCTTGACGCGGGGCTGCCGACGCCCAACTCGGGGGCATGAGGATACCCTGTCGCGTTGCTTTCCTGGGCCTGCTGCCGCTGGTCTGCGGCGCCGCCACGCCGCCGCCGGTGTGGGCCCACGCCCAGCCGATGACCGTGGTGATGGTGGACGACCAGTTCGAACCCGACCACCTGGTGTTCCACG
>DASQVN010000210.1:0-5470 GCA_035640755.1 Rhodopila sp. | reverse complement strand
TCCACGGCAACGCGGTGAGCGGGGACGACTGGAATACCAGCGGGGTTGCTGAGCTCCTGCTGCGGAGCCATCGGGTGATCATCTTCGATCGCCCCGGTTTCGGCTACAGCGAGCGCCCGCGCGGGCACCTGTGGACCGCCGTCCAACAGGCTGAGCTGCTCCACAAGGCCCTGCGCCAACTCGGCGTCGAGCGCCCGGTGGTCGTCGGCCATTCCTGGGGCACGATCGTGGCTCTCGCCCTCGCCGAACACCATCAGGCCGACGTGGCGGCCCTTGTGCTGCTGTCCGGCTACTACTTCTGGACGCTGCGACCTGACGCGCTGCTGGTGCTGGCAGGAGCGCTCCCGGTGCTGGGTGACGTGCTGCGCTACACCGTCTCGCCGCTGCTGGGATGGCTGCAAATGCCGCTGCTGAAGTGGGCGATGTTCTCACCGGCGCGGGTGCCAGCCCGGTTCCAGGCTGAGTATTCACCTGCCATGGCGCTGCGGCCCTCACAAATCCGCGCCACCTCGGTGGAGGGCGCCCTGATGATCCCGGGCGCGGTCGCGCTGCGCAGGGACTACAAGGATCTGACCCTACCGGTGATCATCATCGCGGGCGACGGCGATAAGGTCGTGTTCAAGCGTCGGTCCGAGCAGCTGCGGGACAGCATTCCGGGTAGCGTGCTGCAGACTGTCAAAGGCGCCGGGCACATGGTCCACCACCTCGCGCCGCGGCAGGTGGCTGAGGCCGTCGAGAGCGTGGCTAAGGCGGCCAGCGCGCCCGCCCGGAACGGGTCAAGCCAGGGATTCCAGGCCAACTCTGCGCGACCTGCCGCTGCCGTATGAGGCTATGATTGCAACCATCAGCTTCGTTTTTCACGATGGCTACGAGGGTGCAATCGTCCTGCTTTGATAGCTTCAATGCGACTATTTCGCGCAGGGCGGCGGCCGCCCGCCGATGAGCTTTCTGTGTGTTTGGTATTTCGTATCCATCCGCAGAGCACCACGGCTGCGCTGGTCCGTGGTTCGGATGCCTCGAGTTATCAGCCTCGGCTGTGTGGTGACGGGCGGGGCCGCGCCGGCTGGCGCTCCGTTACGGTTACGGCGTAACGCGGCTCAGATTATGGGCCGGTGTGCCCTCCCCAGGGAGGGCTGCCGATGTGCGGATTTCAAGAATTTCGAGCCAAAACCGGCCCCTGAAAATACAGGGTCTTTCTGATGCAGAACTCCGGTGCAAGTGCACCTGGAATATGTGGCTCGTTACCTCGAATTGGACATTGACGAGCCGTTCCGCGGCGATCATTCCTTCCGCACCGGCTGCGGTTTCGCCCGCGGGTATTTTCACCCATAGGCAGGCGCGCCTCGCAACCCGGGTGCGTCTGCCTCCCCAGGTCGGCCCTTGCCCCAGATCCTGCCACCTTGTGAATGATAAAGGACGTTGGACTAACCCGCGTAGCGGGAGTCGTGTGCGTTCGGCAGCGCTAGCTTGCTATCAAATGCGGGGCGCAGCGGGCGAGCCAATCAGCCTCCTGGGAGGAGCTGGATTGCGCGATGAACGGGTCCTACAATGTGCCATGACCCGCGCAGAAGTTACCGCGCCGATCGGCTGCGAGAAGAGCTCCCTACGCTAGCGCAGCGAACCACTCAACCCCGAGTCGCGGCTGGTTTGCAACGTTGGCTAAAACGCTCGATATTTCAATCATCCCAAAACAAACAATGCCCATAAGCCCAAAATTCATGCCATACTCTCATTGGTTGTGCCTGCCTAACCTGACGTATGTCGGCAAACCTCGCAGCGATCCGCGTCACGGAACCTTGGCTCTCGCCCATCTGCCGCCACGTATCGCTGAGAATGGCTGCAACTGAGGTGGGAGCGGGTTAGCCCAACACGTTTTTCGCTCACCGGCGCGAATTCAACTGCGGAGCTCCTGCAGAAAGCCTGTGCGCCGCGCCGCCAAGCGAAAAACGCTGTATGTTTTTTATCACGTGCTGAGTGGGGCCCGCCCGACCGACTGACTACCCCCGCACCAGCATGGCGAGGACGGCAGGGCGGGTTAAGAGGCAGGTTGATGTGCGCGAAGGAATGTTCGGACCCGGTTGATCGTCCGAGCCTTCAGCTCTGGAGGCTCGCGCCACGGGAACACCGTGATCTCCGCGTTCGGGCACAGCGAGGCGACATCTACTGATGCCTGATGCGGGTGCGCCGGGGTCTCGTCCGGCAGGACCAGCATGGGCGTCTGGCAGGAGCGCGCGAAGTCACGCGAGACGCTGTAAACGAAGTCCGGATTGGCGCGGTAGAGGTTGTGCAGGAACGTCTCCACTGTTGCCATGTTCAAGTCCGGACGCCGCGCGAGCAGTTCAGGTGCCCAGACATCCCGCCCCGACCGGTACATGACATCCGGATCATCCTCCCGATGTCCCACGGTCTGCACAAGTACGGCAGCCTTCACGCGCTCGGGCGCGCGCTCCATCAGCTTCATGGCAAAGCACCCCCCGATGCAGTAGCCCATGAAGAAAAACTCGCGAATGCCAAGGTGGTCCATCAACCCAAGCTGGTCGTCTGCAAACGCACCCCATGGGTCTTCAACCGGGATTGGGCCACTGGACTCGCCGCCATTGGCGTTCCGCTGGTCCATGGTGATGCAGCGAAACTCGTCGCTGAAGATGTCCATGGCGTTGAACACGGCCGTCGGCCAGTTGCTGACCCGCGAGTTCAACCCGCCACCCGGGGTGACCAGGAGTGGGAAGCCAGATCCTGCTTCCTCATACCGGATCCTGACGTCACCCTTCTGATAATACGGCATATCATTCCCTCCCCGCAGGCGTCGCAATGGGGAAGTGTCATGCCGCCGGCCCATGCCGTAAAGCTCCGGCCGTTGACGCTGGAGCGACCACGCCGACGACCGCGCACCAGGGACATTTTTATCGGAGACAGGGTGACATCTCGATCGGGGCTTACAAGGCGCTGCCGCCTAATTTCTTATTATGGAAAGTCAGTCCCAGCCGAGGATGGTGGCCAAGTGGCGTTCCTGTGGGCGCTGCGCCTTTTGCAGCGTGGCCAGCACCCGCTTGGCAAGCGGGAGAAGGAGACTATCCGGCGAGAGTTCGGCAACCAGGACATGCTGGGCCGCTCGGATCATCCGGGCCGAATCTGTCACGATACATAAACAGTTACAAGAACGCGCCATGTTGTGAACCCGGAATGCTGAAAATCTGCCATATGGTCTCAGATCGGCATCGAGCCGGTGCCGCTGAGCGGGAATTGGCTGTATGCAACGCGCGCGTTCAGATGCCGGAAGTGCCTACCAATACCGGTATTTCGGCGGGTTCCGGCTAATGCTGGCCATGCTGGTGATGCTGCAGCACTTCGCCGCCGATTTGGCGCCGATGCCCCTGGCGCTGGCTATGGTGCCCTTTGCTGCCGGCAGCATGGCGGTGCGCGTATTCTTTGCGCTTTCGGGCTTCGTGATCACCGAGGCTGTAGACTGCGTCTATCGCGACAGACCTGGGGCGTTCCTCGCCAATCGACTGCTTCGCATTGGGCCGCATTTCGTGTTGGCGGTCGCCCTGTCAATGCTGGCGCATGAATTCTTCCGTCTGGCCGGCGGT
This sequence comes from Rhodopila sp., assembly GCA_035640755.1. Lineage (GTDB taxonomy): Bacteria > Pseudomonadota > Alphaproteobacteria > Acetobacterales > Acetobacteraceae > Rhodopila. The sequence goes on along the minus strand of DASQVN010000210.1, from coordinate 1,880 downwards.
GAACACCTTTGGCGCTCGCAACCGGATTTCCCGCCCGATGCGTTCGCCATCAACAACGTGCTGCTGAACTTCCTGGGTATAATCCCGGGTGCGGATCATCGCATCAGCTATAACTTCCTCGACATCACCTGGGCTGTCCGCGTTGAGATGGCCTTCTACCTGGCCATGTTCGGCTGCGTGGCCATCGGACGGAGGCTCTCCTCTCCACGCGGCTTTGCCCGGCTGGCCTGCGGCTTGAGCGTGCTGCTGCTGCCGGCGTTCTGGTATGCGAGCCAGGGGCGCGGCGTGACGACACTGGCACACATGCCCTTTTTCGTGTTCGGCAGCGCACTCTACTTCGCCACGCGCGGGTCTCGCGCCGGTTGGCTGATCACCGCGCTGAGCGTCCCGGGCATTGTGTGGCAGTATTGGTGCTATCAGGCCCGGGCTGTGTCTTGGCAGGGACTTCCCTCATCGCCAATCGGCAATTTGGTCATCCTCGCCGTCCTGCTTGGCATCATGACCATCTTGGCATTTGTCAGGATCGATCGTGGTAGAGGCGCAGATCAGGTGATGGGCAACCTGACCTATCCCTTGTACTTGTATCATGAGGTCGTCCTGATCGTGCTGGTGACCCTGATCCCCAACTACAGCTACAGCCTGTTTGCGACAGGCATTGTCCTGAGCTTTGCCGTCGCTGGCGTTCTGATGGCCTTGGTCGATCCAGTGGTTACCTTTTACCGAGACCTGGTACGTGGCCGCAGCTTGCGGCGTCTCAGCACTGCCGTGACAGCAACCGCTATGGGAGCGGTCGAGCGAACCTGACGCCAGTTGCGCGCGTCATTCGCGGACTGAAGTTGACCCGGTTCGGTGGACGGTTTGTCGGTTAGGTCGTTGCGGTCTCCTTGGCCATCTGGGTCTCGTGCGCGATCGAAGACGTGAACCGGCCGCGCCAGCAATTCGCATTCCAGCGTGGCAAAGAAGCTCTCACACATGGCGTTGTCATCAGCGTCTCCGACCGGCCCTCCGCTGGTATTCCACCTGCTACGCAGGCAGAACCTTGACCAGCTTCTCGACGATCCAGCGCATCGGCAGCACCACGAACTTGCCGATCTCTGAGCGCTTGACGATCTCGATGTTGATCTGGCCGAAGACCCGGCGCACGCCTTGCTGGAAGGCTGGTCCCTGGTAGCCGCCATCGGCGTAAAGCTTGAGCAGGAAAGGATAGAGGCCAAAGATCGTGCCCATCAGCAGTACGCCGCCATCGCGGTCCTGGACATCGGCGGCATGCACTACGGCGTGCAGCAGCAAGCCCTGGGTATCGACCGAAACGTGGCGTTTCTTGCCCTTGATTTTCTTGCCCGCATCGTAGCCATGCGGGTCGATCGAGACCCCCTTTTCGCCTCCCTTGACGCTCTGGCTGTCGATGATGGCGGCCGTCGGGCCGGCTTTTCGTTCAGCCAGTTTGCGGCACTTCATGTACAGCGCATGGTGGATCCGGTCCAAGGTGCGGTCGTCGCGCCCGCGGGCGAAACAGCCATGCGTCGTGCTTTTCGGCGGCAGGCCCTTTGGCATCGCCATCCACTGACAGCCGGTGCTCAGGACATAGACGAATCACAAGTGATGCCAGCAACTCAAGATGTTCCCGGATGGACACTTAGCTGGCCAGGCAGGCTTTCCGTCATCCCGTTGTCATCTCATTGTAACTTTCCGTAGAGGAACATTCTTCGCTGTCGACACGCCCAAAGGCCGCTCGGTAGGCTCTTATTGTCCTTGTATAGGAAAGTTCCGTGGACCGTATGGCCTTTGGCACACACCGGATGGGCTTGGCTGGCACAGCCTTCACCATAGACACGGCGGTTGGCCTCACGCCGTCTGATCCTCCCATCCTCCACCCGAAG
>DASQVN010000209.1:0-6829 GCA_035640755.1 Rhodopila sp. | reverse complement strand
GAGGCTGTCCGGCATGTCGTCGAAAAAGAAGCTGATCGGCACGTCCAGCACACGAGACAGATCAAAAAGCCGGGAGGCGCCGACCCGGTTGACGCCGCGCTCATACTTCTGGACCTGTTGGAACGTTAGTCCCAGCGACTCGCCAAGGCGCTCCTGACTCATGCCAAGCAGGGTGCGCCGAAGGCGGATGCGGGAACCGACGTGAACGTCAATTGGGCTCGGACGGGTTTCCTTCTCTGCCCCGATCATCGATTCGGCCCCTACCATGTAGTCTTTTCCTTTTTCCAGGTCAGAAATCAGCCAGGTCAGAAATCAGAAGGCCACGGTATTGCAGAACCCCTGTTGATCGTCCGTAGCATCACCCCCCGTGGGTCACCAACGAATCGTAGGCGATAATCGCGTAGGTTGCAACCGAAAATTGTTGCTGCGATGAAAATTTATGTCAATCGGTCTATAAAAAACTACTGAGCGTCCGATTTCGGACACCTCCGCCAGTGTCCACGCTTGTTTTGAACGAAGCCCACAATCATTGCAAGCAGGCCACCGCCGCCAGGAAGCAACAGGCCAAGCCGCGCATACAAAGGCGGCGGCAATGGGGCAGGCAGAGGAACAGACAAGTATCCGGTCTGCTGCAGGCCCAGTCGGGCAAGTTCATGGCCGCGCGCATCAAACCCGGCGGAAATGCCGGTATTGGCCGCCCGCAGCAGCGGCAGCCCCTCCTCGACGGCCCGCATCCGCGCCGCCGCCAGATGCTGCCGCGGCCCGGTCGAATTGCCGAACCAGGCATCGTTGGTGACATTGGCCAACCAGAGCGGCCGGTGCGCCTCATCCACCACCAGGCTCGGGAAAATGGCCTCATAGCAGACCAGTATCCCCACAGGCGGCAGCCCGGGCACGCGCAGGGTGCGCGGCCCCGGCCCGCGGGCAAACCCGCCCCCCGGCACAACCTGGATCCCCATCGGAAACCAGTCCGGCTGATATTCGCCGAACGGCACAAGATGCCATTTGTCGTAGACACCGGTGATCTGCCCGGATGAGCCCAGCGCAAAGACACTGTTGCGCGGCCGATCGGCTTCATCGAAGCGCACCGCACCGACCAGGGCCGGATCGCCCCCGGCCGCATCGGCAATCGCGGCCCGCGCCGGCGCGTCGGTCTGCAGCAGCGCCGGGCTCGCCGTCTCCGGCCACACCACGACTGCGGGATGTCCCCCTGAGGATGCCACCGCCTCCCGTGTCAGATCCAGGTAGCGCTGGAAGATTGCGACCATCAGCGCCCGGTCCCACTTCTGCCCCTGGGCAACATTGCCCTGGATCAGCAGCACGTTCAGGCCAGGCGCATCCGGCAACGGCTGCGCAAGCCGCATCACCCCGAAGCCGATCCACGCCGCGAGCACCACCATTCCGGCCACCCGCCACGCCCAGCCCAGCGCCGGCGTCGCCGCGAGCAGGAGCGTCAGCAGCGTCAGCCCATGCACGCCGACGAGCGAAGCCGCCTGGATCATCACGTCCCCCGGCCAGCCGGGCAGCTCCCACACGCTGCCCAGCAGATTCCAGGGAAACCCGGTGGCGATGAACTGGCGCGCCAGATCCGCCAGCACCCAGCTTCCGGCCAGTGCGAGCACCCGCGGCCAGCCGGACCGGGCCCGCCAGGCAACCGCAGCAGGGACGGCAATGAACGCCGCCATCACCGCCGCGAGCGCCGGCACCGCCAGCGGCACCAACCACCAGAAGCGTTCGGCTTCATACAGGATCGCTTCGGTGATCCAGTACAGGCCGCACAGGTTCAGCCCGAAGCCGAACCACCAGCCGCGCCGGAACGCCACCGCCGGCCCACGCGCGCCATCAATCAGCCACAGCAGCACCGGAATAGTGACCAGCAGCACCGGCACCAGGAAGACCGGCGGAAACGCGCCGGCCGATACGACCCCGGCGAGTGCCGCCGCGGCATCGGCGCGCCCGCCGCGCAGTGCGGCAATCCGCCCCGGCCAGCCACCCGCCCGATCTATCGCCATCGGACCCGGATCAATCCTGCGCCTCGCGGGACTGGCGCTCGTAGTGGCGATAATACTTTTCCGTGACCAGATCGGTCTGCACCACCACGGCGACATCAATGGTGTTGAACTGCGCATCAATCACCGCGCCGTCGCCGACGAAGCCGCCAAGGCGGAGATACCCCTTGATCAGCGGCGGCAACCCGCTCAGCGCCGCGCGCGGATCAACCTCCTCCCGGTCGAGGCGCCGCATTTCGATGTACCGGTGCGGCAGCGCGCGCGGCCGGATCTCGGGCGGCGCCAAGTGGTAGTAATAGAGATAGGTCAGCTCCACCGCCAGCGCGTCAGGGTCCGTACCAGGCAGGCTGGCGCAGCCGAACATCAGGTCGATCCGGTTCTGGAACACGTATGCCGCGATCCCGCGCCACAGAAGCTGCATGACCGAACGGTTCCGGTAACCATTGTGCACGCAGGACCGGCCAAGCTCCAGAACGGTGCCGGCATTGCCCTCGATTCGGGCAATGTCATACTCGTCCGCCGAATAGAACTGGCCGATCCGCTCCGCCGCACCGCGCTGGATCAACCGGTAGGTGCCGACCACGCTCTCCGGCCCTTCGCCCAGCGCATGATCGACCACGAGCAGATGGTCGGCCACCGTATCATAGATGTCGCGGTCGCGCCTCGTCTCCGTCGTCACCCGGTCGGCCCGCGCCCCCATCTCCTGGTAGAATACCCGATACCGCAGGCTCTGGATCGCGTCGATCTCCGCCGGCGCGGTCGCCAGCCGCACGCCCAGGTTGCCGCTGCGCAGTTCCCCGAATGAGGCGTTCGGTTCGGCGCGCGTCGCGCTGCCGCGCCCCTCGGTCATCGACCCGTCTCTCCTGCCGGTTCATCGGCCAGGCCAGTCCCCGCGACCGCGGCCTCCTCGGCGGCACCGGCGGTGCGACGACCAAATAGCTCCAGCCGGAGCGAGACCACCTCGAACCCCAGCCGGGCCGCGATGGCCCGCATCAGCCGCTCATGTTCCGCATCCTGGAACTCGACCACCTTCCCGGTCTCGACGTCGATCAGATGGTAGTGCGGCCCGTCCTCGGTCGGTTCATAGCGGGCCCGCCCGCCGCCAAAATCCCGCCGCTCAAGGATGCCCTGCTCCTCGAACAGGCGCACCGTCCGATACACTGTGGCAATCGATATGTGCTGGTCGAGCGCCGAAGCCCGCCGGTACAGCTCCTCGACGTCCGGGTGATCGCCGGCGTCCGACAGCACCCGCGCGACGACCCTGCGCTGGCCGGTCATCTTCAGGCCACGTTCAATGCACAGGCGCTCGATCCGCGATTCCATGCGCTTCCTTGCGGTTGCTCCAGCCACGTCGCACACTGCGGCGTTTCGGGGCAACCGAATACAATGCCAGGGCGGCATCAGGGAAGCCTGCCGAGGTACCACGCCGTCACCGCCCGTCCGGGCGCATGCGCTTCATGGTTCCTGACCACTCAGCCGCAACCGGTCATGCCCCAATCGCTGATCGCAGCGAAGCGTAAGGCGCGCAGCGCCCACGGTTCGGCGCGCGAATCGGACACCTTGAGCCAGGCGCGACAGATCACGCATCTCGTGATCCTAGTCGGCCGCTGCACGCCGAGTGCCGAGGCCGCTCTGTTTCGCCAGCGAAGAGCGCTTCTCCGCGTATTTCGGCGCCACCATCGGATAGTTGGCATCCAGGCCCCACTTCTCCCGGTACTGGGCGGGGGTCATGTTGTAGGCCGCGGCGAGATGCCGCTTAAGCATCTTCAGCCGTTTCCCGTCCTCCAGGCAGATGATGTAGTCGGGAAACACCGATTTGCGGATCGGCACCGCAGGCTGCGCCTTCTCCGCTGCAGGGGCGGCCGCGGTATCAATGTTCGCCAACGTCGAGTAGATGTCGCGGACGAAACCAGGCAGGGACCGGGGCTCGACGGCGTTATTGGCAACGTGGGCCGAAACGATCTGGGCCGTAAGGCCAAGTATCTTCGAATCTTCCGGCTTTTCAGCCATTGCAGGACCTTTCTGTTCACTGTCCAGTAACCCTATATAAAGCCCGTGGTAACAGACGCAACGGTGTCTGGACGAATTGAATAAAACGGAGTCGTGTCGGCTATGCAAGATGTAATCCAGGAAATCGACATCACGGGCGACACCTGCCCGATGACCTTCGTAAGAACACGGCTCGCGCTCGATCGGCTGGCTCCGGGCCAGCTGCTGCGGGTCCACCTGAAAGGCGAAGAACCGCTGCGCAATGTTCCTAGGACAGTAAAGGAACAAGGACATGAAGTCGTTTCGCTGGAAGCCGACCCGGCCGGCACCGCGACCCTGCTGATCCGCCGCGGCGCCTGAGTCGCAGTGCCCGAGTCGCGGCGCCTGAGTCCGGCAGCCTGCGGGGGCGATCAGGATGGGCGCAGCATTGCCAAAGGGATGCAACGTGCGGCTCGCGCAGGATCAACGGAATGCGGCCCCTCACGCCAGCACGCGGCGCAGCACCAGCGCGTCCGTGCCGTCCGCGTAATAGCGCCGCCTCCGCCCGACCTCCACGAACCCGGCGCGCGCGTACAGCACCCGCGCCGGCGCATTCATGACGGAAACTTCAAGAAACAGCGCTGCCGCCCCGTCCCGCCGCGCCGCGTCAGCCGCCGCCGCCAGCAGCGCGGTCGCGATGCCCTGCCGCCGCGCCTCCGGAATGACCGCCAGGGTCAGGATTTCCGCCTCGTCCGCCGCGACTCGATAGAGGATCATGCCGCCCTGGTCATGCACCAGCCCATGCACACCGGGCAGCATGATCTGCAAATAGAACGCATCCGCGCTCCACGCCTCGTTCGATGGGAATGCTGCGGCATGCATCGCAGCCATCACCGGCGCGTCAGCCGTTGTCGCAGGAATCATCGTCATGCTGGTGCGGCCCTACAGTCTCGGGCCGCGGTCTCGCTTCCGGCGGGTCGATATAGAGCGGTTCGGCCGGCAGCGGCGATAGCCGTCCCTCAAGCCGCAGCCGCGCGGCCGCAGCGATGAACCGTCCTTCCGGCAGGATGACGTCCGTCAGCAATACATCCGCGCCCTTCGCCGCAAGCCGCGCCGCCACGTCCAGTGCAGCCGGACCGGCAAGTGCAACCGGCGCGTCAGGTAACGGAATATCCGCAACGGCCAGCGACGGGATCTGCCCACCCAGATCGAGAAAAATCCGGCCACGCCGGCTGGGAATGGCACACCACGCCATCCGTCCGCCCAGATCAGGCAACGCGTGCCGCAGCGCCTCCCCCACCGTCACGCCAACCACCGTCCGGCCCACAGCCAGCCCGAGCCCATGCGCCAGCGCAAGACCTGCCCGGATCCCGGTGAAGCTGCCAGGCCCGACCGTCACCGCAACCGCGTCGAGCTGCCCCGCCGTCAGATGCGCCTGCCGCAGCACGTCCCGCACCATCACCGGAAGCACCGAGGCGTGATCCCGCTCCAGGTCCTGCTGCAGCCCTGCCACGACGGCAGCACCGACAACAATGGTCGCCGAACACCGTGCCATGGCCGAATCGAGGGCGAGAATGCGCATGGAAGGAAACTAGCCCTGTCCGCCTTCCACACAAGCTCCCGCAGGTCAGGTCAGCACGCACGCTTCCTGGAACGACAGGCGCGGCGAGCGGTTGAACACGCCGGCCGGATCGCCATGGCCAAGATTGACCAGGAAATTGGACCGCCACCCGCTGCCGGCAAAGAACGCCGCGTCAACCTTGTCGTTGTCGAAGCCCGACATGGCGCCGACATCCAGCCCCAGCGCACGCGCCGCGATGATCAGATAGGCACCCTGCAGCGTGCCATTGCGAAACGCCGTGGTCGCGGCCAGCGACTCGTTGCTTGTAAACCATGAGGCGGCATCAGGATTGTGCGGAAACAGCTGCGGCAGCTTTTCGTAGAATTTCGGATCATACGCGACGATTACGGTAACCGGTGCGCTCATCGTCTTGTCCAGGTTGCCCGAGGACAGCGCCGGCGCCAGCTTCTCCTTCCCTTCCCTGGTGCGGATGAACACGAACCGCGCAGGCGAGCTGTTGGCCGAGGTCGGACCGTACTTCAGAAGCTCATACAGTTCATGCAACTGCTCGTCTGTGACCGGTTCCGGATACCACTTGTTATGCGTCCGCGCGTCGCGAAACAGCTTGTCCAGCACCGCGGCTTCAAGGCTCATCAGCAACTCCTGCAAAATGCTGCAGCGCAGCGTGCGCGAAGCTCAACGCCGGGTCAATCGGTCCCCCTTAGTCAATCGGCCCTTGGTCAATTCGCCCCGCGTCAATCACGTGCGCCACGCATCCCGATCAGAACTCAACCTGCTCGACCGCGATGACCTCTGGCACATAATGGCGCAGCATGTTCTCGATGCCATGCTTCAGCGTGGCGCTGGACGACGGGCAGCCCGAGCAGGAGCCCTGCATGTGCAGCCGCACGATCCCGTCCCGGTAGCCGCGGAAGACGATATCGCCGCCGTCGCCGGCCACGGCCGGGCGGACGCGGGTATCCAGCAGCTCCTTGATCTGCTCCACCACCTCGCGGTCGGCCGGATCGATCTCTTCCTCGAACGCGTCGGCATCCCCCTCGATCAGCGGCAGACCCGAGACGAAATGATCGACGATCACGCCCAGCACCTGCGGCTTCAACGACTGCCAGGAGACCAGGTCGTTGCGTGTTACGCTGATGAAGTCACCGCCGAGGAACACCCGGGCAACCCCCGGCAGGGCAAACAGGGCGGCAGCCAGCGGGCTGCGCACCGCGCTCGCGGCCGAGGCAAAGTCGGCACTGCCAAGCCCCATCACTTCCCGTCCCGGCAG
>DASQVN010000208.1:0-5702 GCA_035640755.1 Rhodopila sp. | reverse complement strand
GATTGGAACGAGCTGAACGCCACGCTCGATGAGGTCGCCGCGCCCGAGGTCTGGGTCACTCACGGCCGGGAGGAAGCCCTGATCCACGCCGCCGCCGCCCGCGGCATCCGCGGCAGGGCACTGCGGCTCTTGGGTTATGGTGAGGAAGACGAAGGAGCACAGGATGAACAACCCGCTGACGTTCCGGTTCCAGGATGACGGAGCCATCCCCAACAACCGCCTGCCGCTGCTGGTGTACCGCAACGCCCTGCCGCCCGACCCCGCGCGGATCGAGCAGGCGTTCGCCGCCAACCAGTGGCCACCCGCCTGGCGCAACGGCGTCTACCCATTCCACCATTTCCACACCACGGCGCACGAAGTCCTCGGCGTCGCCCGCGGCGAGGTCTCGGTACTGTTCGGCGGCCCCGGCGGCCAGGTGTTGACCGTCAAGGCCGGCGATGTCGTCGTCATCCCTGCCGGCGTCGCCCACTGCAACCAGGGCCAGTCCGACGACCTCCTGATCGTCGGCGCCTATCCGTCCAACGCCCCTGACCCCGACCTGAAGCGCGGCAAGCCCGCAGAGCACGACGCCGCGCTGCGGTCCGTGCAGGCCGTGCCCCTGCCGCCCGCCGACCCGGTGCAGGGGCCTGACGGCGCGCTGCACCGCCTCTGGGCCACACCAGCCACCTAAGGCATTGACCGCCATTCGTCGTGGGGTGCGCCGATCCCCGGCTCAAGGCGGGGGACATGGGCCAGCAGCCATCCACGAGCTGCACGGCCGCCGTATTCTCCGGCCGCCGCCGCGCCGGCTGGTGACTTGTGGCCCTGGATTGCGTAGCGTTCAGCGCGTGATCGTTCGAGGCGGATACGTCGCAGAACGTGAACCACGCGCTTCATGCAGCCCGCACACGGTGTGAAGGGGACCGCCGCCATGACGCAGCAATCCGGCCGCCGCATGATGAAGCTGGGCGCCTTCGTCCACGAAACCGGCCAGCACGTCGCCGCCTGGCGCCACCCCGGCGCCCATGCCGAATCCGGCACGGTCTTCGCCCACGCCATCGACTTCGCCCGCACCGCCGAACGCGGCAAGTTCGACCTGCTGTTCCTGGCCGACAGCGCCGCCGTCAGCGTCTTCGGCGGCCCGGAGTCCCGCGGCCGCATGGGCAAGCTGGTGAAGTTCGAGCCCATCACCCTGCTCTCCGCCCTCGCCGCCGTCACCTCCCGCCTCGGCCTCGTCGCCACCTGCAGCACGACATACAATGAGCCATACACACTGGCCCGCCAGTTCGCCTCCCTCGACCAGATCAGCGCCGGCCGAGCGGGCTGGAATCTGGTGACCTCCAACAATGAGGCCGAGGCCTTCAACCACAGCCGCCGGCAGCACGTCGCCCACGCCGACCGCTACGAGCGCGCCGCCGAGTTCGCAGAGGTCGTCACCGGCCTCTGGGACAGTTGGGACGATGACGCCTTCATCCGCGACAAGGAAAGCGGCGTCTACTACGACCCGGCGAAGATGCACGTGCTCAACCACACGGGAAAACACTTCTCGGTCCGCGGCCCGCTGAACGTCGCCTGCTCCCCCCAGGGGCGGCCTGTGCTGGTGCAGGCCGGCGCCTCCGACACCGGCCGCGACCTCGCCGCCCGCTTCGCCGAGCTCGTCTTCACCGCCCAGACCACCTTCGAGCAGGCGCAGGAATTCTACGCCGACGTCCTGAACCGCCTGCCGCGCTTCGGCCGCTCCCCGGCCGAGGTGAAGGTTATGCCCGGCCTCTACCCCGTCGTCGGACGCACCGAGGCCGAGGCGCGCGAAAAATTCGATTACCTGCAATCGCTGATTCACCCCAGCGTCGGCATTGCCGTGCTGGAGCACACGATCGGCGTCGCCAACCTGAGCCAGTACCCGCTCGACGGCCCGGTGCCGGAGATGGGCGACACCAACGGCCCGCTCTCCCGCCAGCGCCTGCTGCTGGACGCCGCCCGTCGCGACAATCTGACGCTATGGCAACTCTGCCTGCTGAACGCCGGTCCCCGCGGCCATCTGCTGACCATCGGCACGCCCCAGCAGATCGCCGATGTCATGGAGCACTGGTTCCGGAACGGCGCCGCCGACGGCTTCAACGTCATGCCCGCCTGGCTGCCCGGTAGCCTGACCGATTTCGTCGACACGGTGATCCCCGAGCTCCAGCGCCGTGGCCTGTTCCGCACGGAGTACGAGGGGGCAACCCTCCGCGAGAACCTCGGTCTGCCGAAGCCGCCCTCCCGCTGGGCGCAGATGCCGATGGTGGCGCAATAACTCAATGCGCCCTGTGATAACCGTTCTCGTCATGGCGGCCGCAGGGCGCGTATGCGTTGACACAAGCACCAATGGCGGCTGCATCCCGCCATGGTCCTGGAAGGCGGACCATCCACGCCTTGCCGGGTTTGCATCGGGCAAGATCGTGGAGGGTAGCCCCATGTCCCCGGCCTTGAGCCGGCGATCGGCGCCCAGCATATCCGGAAGGGTCGGCGCACAGGGCCGATCGTAAGGCCCGCCGCGTGATCGTATTCCTCGACTTCGAGGCCAGCAGCCTCGGCAAGCACGGCTTCCCCATCGAGGTCGGCTGGGCGGCCGAGGACGGCACCTCCGAAGGCCACCTGATCCGCCCGGCCCCAGGATGGCAGGAATGGAGCAAGGCCGCCGAGGAAGTCCATGGCATGGCCCTCGCGCACCTGCCCCGCGAGGGTGAGCCGCACGACGCCGTCGCCGCACGCATGGTCGAGGCCCTGTCCGGGCACGAGCTCTACGCCTCCGCGCCCTCCTGGGACGGGCATTGGCTCAGCCTGCTGCTGCGGGCATCCGGCTTCACCCGCCGCACGCTGCGCCTGCGCGGCACGGATGAGGCGCACCGCTCAGCGGCAACCGGCATTCTCCACTCGGCCGGCATCCCGGCCGATGAGCAACCCGCCTTGGTCGAGGAGATCATCGTCGCCGCCCGGGACGCCCTCGATGCCATCGCACCCGCACACCGCGCCGTGGATGACGCGCGCCGGGAACTGCACCTCTGGCAGGAGGTGCGCCGCCGAGCAGAGCTGCTGCGGGCGCGGTGAGCCTTCCACCGCCGCGTCGAGACCCGAACCGATCGCCCCGGGCCCGGTTCCCTGGCGCATCAGGCCGGCGGACGCCTGCTTGTCAACACCAGCGGGCCGGTGACGGGGCCGGGGCACACATTGAAGCGGCTGAAGATCGACGCGCTCTGTCCCGACCGGATCGTGGCAATCGTGTGCGGCACGGGACTGGACACACTCCTCGCGCCGATGCCTGCGGATCGCATATGCTGCCTTGCCCCATCCCCCGGCGCCCGCGCGAAAAGCGCGCCGTTCCGTGCCACAGCTCGGCAGCCGCTGTCGCCCGAGACGGTCGCCGAAGTCCTCGGCGGCACCTGACGGGTCTCCGCCCCCTTGCCAGGATGGCTGCGGTTTTATAACGTACGCTCCAATATCTCGCCAACCAAGTCGATCCCCATTGCCCAGACCCCGTGAATTCGACGAAGAAACCGCGCTCGAAGCCGCCATGCGGTGCTTCTGGGCCTCAGGCTACGCCGCCACGTCGATGCGCGACCTCGGTGAGGCCATGCGCCTGGGCCTCGCCAGCGTCTACAACGCCTTCGGCGGTAAGCGCGCGCTCTTCACCCAGTGCCTCGACTGCTACCTCAACGCCAACATGCGCGCCCGCATCGCGCGCCTGGAAGCCGCCCTACCGCCGGGCCAGGCAATCGAGACCTACCTGCGCGATGTCGTCGAACGCGCGCTCGAAAACCGCCTCGGCTGCATGCTCGTCAACGTGGCGCTGGAGGCGCCGCGCGATCCCGAAATCGCCGGGGCCGTGGCCGCCCGGCTTGCCGAAATGGAGGCATTCTTCCACCGCTGCGCCGCCGCCGGCCAGCGCGACGGCACTATCTCCACCGAACATGACCCCTCCGACATCGCTCGGCTCATGCTGACCACCGTGATGGGGCTGAACGTGCTCGCCCGCGGCCGCCCGGACAGGGCGCTGCTCGAAGGCGCGGTCCGCCTTGCGCTTGCCGCGCTCGGCCCCGCCAACCAGACACCGGCCGCGCGATTGTGCGACGCGCCCGCGCCGGAGGGCGTCGACCAGACGCCCCAACCACCGTCGCACCAGGAGCCCTGAACATGGCTGATGCCTCCGACTACACGCCACCAAAGGTCTGGACCTGGAACATGCAGAGTGGCGGACGCTTCGCCAACATCAACCGCCCGGTTTCCGGCCCCACGCATGAAAAGGACCTGCCGGTCGGCCGCCACCCTCTGCAGCTCTACTCCCTGGGCACGCCGAACGGCGTCAAGGTCACGGTCATGCTCGAGGAGTTGCTCGCCCGCGGCCACAAAGGCGCCGAGTACGACGCATGGCTGATCCGCATCAATGAGGGTGACCAGTTCGGCAGCGGCTTCGTCGCGCTCAACCCCAACTCCAAGATCCCCGCGTTGCTCGATCGCAGCGGGCCGAAGCCGATCCGCGTCTTTGAAACCGGCGCTATCCTGCTGTACCTGGCCGAGAAATTCGGCGCCTTCCTGCCACAGGAGCCAGCCGTACGCGCCGAGTGCCTCTCCTGGCTGTTCTGGCAGATGGGTAGCGCGCCCTACCTGGGCGGCGGCTTCGGCCACTTCTACGCCTACGCCCCGGTAAAGATCGAGTACGCGATCGACCGGTTCGCCATGGAGGCGAAACGCCTGCTCGACGTGCTCGACAAGCGCCTCGCGGATAACGAGTACCTGGCAGGCAACGAGTACACGATCGCCGATATCGCCGCCTGGCCCTGGTATGGCGGCCTGGCAAAGGGCTGGCTCTATGACGCTGCCGAATTCCTGCAGGTGCAGGATTACAAGAACGTCCAGCGTTGGGCCGACATGATCCACAACCGGCCGGCGGTCAGGCGCGGCCGCATGGTCAACCGCATCAGCGGCGACCCGGCCACCCAGTTGCACGAGCGCCACGACGCCAGCGACTTCGAGACAAAGACGCAGGACAAGCTCGCCGCTACGGGTAGCGCCTAGCCCCAGGATCGGCGGCACCCCAGGGAAACGCTACCCCCGCGCGCGATATCCTCTGCGCCGTGGGCGGCCCCCTATGGGCGGTTTGGGGCCGCCCATAGGGGCTTCGACACCGCCCCTTCAGCAGTGCCTATTCCTTGCCGGCACGCTGCTGGGCGTGGCCCCGGGTATGGTGATGGACGTTGCCCTCCGTGTCCCGGTACTCCCAGGATTTCTACTCCCAGGATTTCAGGTCGTCCGGCCTCCGCCACCTGGCTGCTTCCCGCCGCCACTGCCCGTCTGGGACGCGGAGTGCCGCGCTTCCTCATGGCCACTGGGATTGCCGCGGACCTCGTGGCGGCTCCCATGCTCCCCATGCTCACGCCGTTCCAGCGTGTCGCGGCCGACGATCTTGCTGAACAGGCCGTCCTCCTCGTACAGCAGGGCGAGCCCGCTCTCCTCGAACTGCTTGAAGAACTCGTCCCAGGAGATCTCGACCAGGCTGTCATGCTCCGACTGCGGGTTGTCGGGGAACATGATGCGGATGATGCCGACGTCGCCGCCCTGGTGCGTGCGGCGCACCGCCGCGGGCTTGCCGCCCTTCGACTCGGCCCAGCGGCGGATCTCGTCGCGGTTCGTGGTGTGCTTGGCCATCAAGTCGCTCCCTGCGCGTTCTGCGGCCCCGAAGCGGGGCC
>DASQVN010000207.1:0-4136 GCA_035640755.1 Rhodopila sp. | reverse complement strand
GGTCGTGGGTTCGAGTCCCACCGGGCCCACCAAGGCAACCAGGAACTTGTCGGATGCCCATTCCGGATGTCGGTTTGGGCCAACTCTAGAGCGGACCTCCTCCGGGATAATGAGCAGCAGCCAGGGAGCGCAGCTTCCACTTAGCGTCACGCGCGGGGTCTCCCGTTTTCGGATCCGCGTCGTCTACATCGCCGGCTCGGCAGCCCGCCCTTATGGGTGGGAGATCTACGACGATGAGGACGGGCGGATCGTGCGCCGCTCGGCGGACAAGTTCCGCACCTCGGCCGAGGCATGGGCAGCCGGATCGAGTGCCATGGACCACTCGGTCTAGCCGGCGCCTCCTTACCCCCACCTTCGCAGGCGATTGCTGCCGTTTTGACGCGCGCCCGTCGGCGCTTGCTGCTAACACGCGGCGGCGGCAACAAGGCACGCACCTCCTGAACAGTTCCCGCGCAAGAAGTGCGGCGGGGCTGCGCGAGGGCGTCGATCAGCTTCTCCGCTGCGCCTCGAGCATCGGCCCGGCGTTGCCTTGGCCAGCCCTCCAGACCCGTAGCGGTTCACGCTGACGGCAGCGCCGCGATCAGTTCGCGCGTGTTGAGGATCGCATGAGCATAGGTCGGACCGTTGAGTTCGTGCGCGGCATGCATCATTTCCCGGCTGAAAGCCGCCGTCGCGTCGCGAACCAGGGTCACGTGGTATCCAAGCTCCTGTGCGTAACGAGCGGTCGTCTCGGCACATGTGTTGGCCAGCAGTCCAACGACGATGACGTGGCTGATGCCGTGCTGCTTCAGCCGCAAATCCAGGTCCGTATTCGCGAAGCCACTTGAGCCCCAGTGCTCCTTGATCACGACATCGCCGGCCTGCGGGGCAAAGTCGGGATGCCAGTCCCCGCCCCATTCGCCCCGCGCGAAAGTATGGCGCTTCATCACGGAAAGCTGGCTTGGGCTGGGATGACGCCAGGTTTCGAAGTCGCCCGGCTCCCAGCGGCGATGGGGCACGATGAAGACCTTGATGTCGGCCCGGCGCACAGCGCCGCTGATGGCTCTCAGATTATCGAGCAGCCCGACCTCGTTTGCGACGTCCTTGACCCGCGGCCAGAGTTTTCCGCCTTCCGAAAGGAAGTCGTTATAGGGATCGATGAACAGCAGGGCCGTCGTCGTCTTGTCATAAGTTTCCGCCGTCATGATGATCCCTCTTCATGTCGTCGTTTCCTCGGCTTCGAGACAGGCGCGCACACGGGTGCCACGCGTTCGTCTCAACTCGGCTGACGGAGCGACTTGAACGCGGCACGCAGTTCAGCGCTGAACAGCTCAGGCTGCTCCCACGCCGGGAAGTGGCCGCCTCGGTCGGCTTGGTGGAAGTAAATCAGCTTGTGGTAGGCTTTCTCCGTCCAACTCCGGGGAGCCTGGAAACTCTCGCCCGGGAAGACGGTCACGGCAGCCGGGATGGAGACGTCGGCCGGAAGGTAAAAGTTGGTCTTGTTTTCCCAATAGAGGCGCGCCGAGGAGATCGCCGTGTTGGTCAACCAATAGAGCGTGATGTTGTCGAGCACGTCGTCGCGCGTGAGGTCGCCGGCGGAGTGTCCGTTGATGGTGCGCCCGAGCACCGCCGAGGTCATCGCGGCCGCCGGCTGGGCATAGCCGTCACCATGATCGAGCAGCCAGGCTGCAAGTCCAGCCGGCGAATCCACCAATCCGGACAGCGTTTGCGGACGCGTCCCCATGATCAGCGCGTAGGCGCGCCGCTTCCCAAATTGCAGCTTGAGCTGCTCGAAGGCGTGGTTCTCGTCGGCGGATAGACCGGTTGCGGGCGGATCGCCGGACTGGAGCGCCTTGAAGATCTCGGGCGGCACGACGCCGGGCAGGTTGACGTGGATGCCGAGCAATTCCGGGGGCGCCAGTTTGCCCATCTCGTTCGACACGGGCGAACCCCAATCGCCGCCTTGGGCCACAAATCGCGTGTAGCCAAGCCGCTTCATCAGCACGATCCAGACGCGTGCGATGTGGGCGGGATCCCAGCCGGTCGTGGTCGGCTTGCCTGAGAAGCCGTAGCCCGGCATCGACGGGATCACGAGATGGAAGCCCTCCGCTGCGCCCCCGCCATGTGCGGTCGGATTGGTCAAGGGATCGATGATCTTCAGCTGCTCGATGACCGAGCCGGGCCACCCATGCGTGACGATCAGCGGCAAGGCATCCTCGTGTTTCGAGCGAACATGAATGAAATGGACGGCTAGCCCGTCGATCTCGGTGATGAACTGGGGCAAGGCATTGAGCCGCGCCTCGATCTTCCGCCAGTCGTAGTCCGTCTGCCAATAGCGGACGAGTTCCTGCAGGGTCGCCAGCGGCACGCCCTGGGATTCATCCGCGACGGTCTCCTTGTCCGGCCAACGCGTGGCCGCGAGGCGGCGGCGAAGGTCGACGAGGTCCTGTTCGGGAACATCGATACGGAATGGGCGGATTGCATCGGCCGCCTCTGCCGATGTGGGAGCCCAAGGAAAAACGCCTGCGGCTACGATCCCCATCGCAGCGGTGCTCAAGAGCTTGCGTCGATCCTGATCGATAAATTCGGAACCCATTGTGAGCCTCCGTGGACTGGTGGAAGTGCGGCCGGGTCGAGGCTCGGCAGCTCGCCGCGTTCACGACTGTGGGCATGAGATCGAGCGCGCGGGCGATCAACCTTTCTCCACTGAATCCGTGCCACCAAGCTCTGCGGGTTGGGGCCACGGAAAACGCTAGCGCAGATCAGAGCGGCTACGCTTCACAGACCTGTGAAGCAGCGGCCTGTGGTGAGGTCTCCATGCTATCTGCCTCTGTCGTCCGGGCTGTGGAGAGGAGGCAAGTGCGATGCGTCCGTGTCTGGCGGCAGTGTTTTGCTTGTTGCTCGGTTGGGGGCCCGCCTGGGCGGCCTGCGCCGGGCCGCCGCACGACGAGTTCGATTTCTGGTTGGGCGCATGGCATGACCCGGCGACGCCCGCGGCCGAGCATTACGCGGTCAGGCGCACTGCCGGCGGCTGCGCCATCGAAGAGGTGCTGACCGGCGGAGACGGCCAGATACAGGGTATCGCCGTTGCCGGTTGGGACAGCGAACGGAAGCAATGGCGCCAGCTTTGGGCGGATTCGGACAGGATCGTTACGGTCTACGTGGGCGGCCCGGCGGCGGACGGCACGTTCGTCCTCACGTCCGAGCCGAAGGGTGGTGGAACGCGGTGGCGGTACACGTACCGGAACATCCGGCCCGATGGCGTCGACGCCGAATATGCGTCGCGTGTCGGCGAAGACGGGCCCTGGAGCACGGTGTGGTCGGGCCACTTCGATCGGATCGGGCCGCCGGGTAATTAACTCGCCGGCCCCGCGGCGATGGGTGGTGTTCTGCCGGTCCGCTTTCGGGAGCAAGCCGCTTGAACCGGACCCCGCTCGGTTTCCGAGCCATGCACCACTTGGTTTATGACCCGCAGTAGCTCCGATCGCGTATCGATGTTGCGGAACTCGTCCGCCATCGCGGCCGCGCGGGCGCGATAGCGCGGCGTATCGAGCACGGTTCGCACCGCCTCGCGCAGCCCCGCTTGCGTGGGCTCGTTGGTCGAGAGGTTGATCCCGACGCCTGACCAGGCCACGCGCGCATTCACATCCGCCTTGTCCGCGCACGTCCCTGCGGTAACGAGCGGAATGCCGGAACTCATCGCCTGATTGACGGTGCCATAGCCGCCGTTGGTCACGAGTACATCGACTTTCGGCAGCATCCATTCGAACGGCAGATTGCTGGCCACGCGCGCATTGCCGGGAATGGGGCCAGGGATGGCTTCGACAGGACGACCACCCGCGGTCGCCACGACCAGCACGTCAGGTTCATTCGCGAGGGCGGCCAGCGTCGGCGCGACCAGCGCATCGAAGTTATCGTTCGCCTGGGTTCCCTGGGTTACCAGTACAACCCTCCGCGCACCGTCCAGTTCGTTCGCCCAAGGCGGCAGCGGAGCCTGCCTGGCGATGATCGGCGGCGTGCCGACGAAGTTCACGGTTGGCGGGATCTTGCGCGGAAACTCGAAGCTCGGCACCGAGAGTTGCATATAGGCATCGGCGAGCCCGACTACGGAATCGAACAGCGGCAGCGATACCGGACCGACACCTAGGTGCTGCAGC
>DASQVN010000206.1:0-5673 GCA_035640755.1 Rhodopila sp. | reverse complement strand
GGGGGGCCGGCCACCGTGACGATCAGCGGTTGGCATTGCGCCGTTGGCATGGACGCACGGTTCACGAACGCACGATTCACGTTCGCCTGCCTGCGGCCTTGAACGACCACGCGCATTGTATGCAAACGTGACTCACGTTCGCCGGCGCGCTGCCGCAGACGAACCCGTGCTACGGATCGATCCGCGCGGTGGCGGTGCCGCTGACGACTTCCTTGCCGTCCTGGTTGACGGTGGAGAGGGTCAGGTCGACCAGCTTCTGGCCACCTTCGTCGCGGATGGCGGCAACGGTGGCCTTGGCGGTGAGGGTGTCGCCGGGCCAAACCTGGTTGGTGAAGCGGACGCCGAACTTCGTCAGCCGGCCGTCGCCGACATAATTGGTCAGCATCTTGCCGGTCAGGCCCATGGTGAGCATGCCATGCGCGAAGACGGTGGGGTAGCCGGCCACCTGGGTGGTGTAGACCTCATCGGTGTGCAGCGGGTTGTAGTCGCCGGAGGCGCCGGCGTACTGTACGATCTGCGTCCGGGAGAGATTCTCCACCACGGGTTCGCTGTGGGTGTCGCCGACCTTCAGGGCGGATGCCTTCAGTGCCATTCTGTTTCCCCTCGGTTCTCAGCCCTGGTCGACCGGGCGTTCGGTGGTGACGCCGACGCTGCGCGCGGTGACGACAAGGTTGCCGTTCTGGTCACGGTATTCGGTGATGCGTTCACGGAAGGTCAGCTTGCCGGCGCGGCGGCTCTCCTTTTCCCAGGTGTTGCCGGGCCGGGTTTCCACCGTCAGCACGTCGCCGGGGCGCAGCGGGCGATGATACTCGAAATGCTGTTCGGCATGCAGGCCGCCTGACGATGAGGGCTTGCCCTCGACGCCACTCGGGGTCTTGGCGGAGCCGAACCACTTCTCGGCGGGCTTTGGGCGGAGGTGGTAGTCCGGGTCGAACTGGGCGACGGCCTGCGGGAAGGTGGGGGGCGCGATGATGGCGCCGACCTCGGTATCTTTCGCCGCGCCGGCGTCGTGATACACAGGGTTGGTGTCGCCGATGGCGCGGGCGAACATCATGATGTGGCTTGCTTCTACCGGGAATGTGACCTTGGCCAAGAGTTTCCTCCGTCTGTGTGTGCCGGTGCAGGTTAGCAGGGTCTGGAAAAGAAGAAACAGGCGGGCCGAGCGATGAGGCGTCCGGTGCGGCGCCTGCCGCGGGCTGCGCCGGCGGAGGTTGCGACGTTCTCGGGGCCGCGTGCGATGGCGCGGGAGGCCGGGGCGATCCGGTTCCTGCGCGCCCCCGGATGGTTGCCGCGGGGGCGGCGGGTCTATGCGGTCGGCGATATCCATGGGCAGCGCGACAGCCTGGCGGCGCTGCATGGCATCATTGCCGAGGATATGGCGCGGCGCCCGGTGGGGTCTTCGGTGATCGTGTACCTGGGGGATTTCATCAATCAGGGGCCGGACAGCGCGGGGGTGCTCGACCTGGTTGCCGGCGGGCCGCCGGTAGCGGGGATGCGCGTTGTCGGGCTGATGGGCGATCATGAGCGGATGCTGCTGGACGCGTTGGCCGGGGACCGGCCGTCGGCGACCGATTTCCTCTGGTCCGGGGGGCGGGCGACGCTGGCGGGTTGGGGGATTGATCCCGATCTGCCCGGCGCGGCATGGGCGGCGGGGATTCCGGCGGCGCACCTGGCGTGGCTGCGGTCGCTGCGGCTGACGCACCGGGAGGGTGGGTACCTGTTCGTCCACGCGGGGATCCGGCCGGGGGTGCCGGCCGCGGACCAAGCGCGGGAGGATCTAGTGTCGATGCGGCAGCCGTTCCTGTCCTCGGAGCAGGATTTCGGCGCCGTTGTGGTGCACGGGCATTCGTCGGCGCCGTCGGTCCATATCGGGGAGAACCGGATCGGGCTGGATACCGGGGCGGGGATCGGCGGGAGGCTGAGCTGCGCGGTGCTGGAGGATGACGTGATCGGGCTGTGCGCCGCATAGGTCCGTGGCGGCGCCGCGCCTGGCCTGATCGAAGCGGCGCCACGAGCCAAACGTACTCGTTACATATATGTTTTATTCAGTCATGACGTGAGAACCTGCCTGGGTCATTTCTGTTTCAGCTGGACGATAGTTGAGTGACACTGGCCATGTGATCTCATTTCGCCGCGCAGGGTGATACATATTCATCGAGATCGGAACGGTGAATTCCGGCCTCATTCATCACTGCAAGATTGGCGATAGTCATGGCAAACGTTGAGAGTGAAAGCATCTTCGCGGTGGCGCCCAACGGGTCCTCGGCGCCCGACTCGGTGACCCTGGCGAATGGATCGGTCTGGGTCGAATATGGCAACACGGCCAGTTCCAAGGCCACGCCCGGCACCGCCGGCAGCAGCACCATCGTACAATACAGCACGCTCGGCGTTGTTGAAAACACATACACGATCGCCGGGGAAGCCGATGGGCTGAAATTCGACCCGAAGACCGGCAACGTGTGGGTGTTGCAGAATCAGGACGGAAATTCGAGCCTGACGCAGATTAGCCCGGCCACCGGGCAGGTGAGCCAGCCGCTGACCTACGATTCCGGTTATGTCTACGGTTCGGCTTCGAGCCGCGGGTTCGATGACGTTGCGTTCCTGCACAACAAGGTTTTCCTTAGCGAAACCAACCCCAGCAACCCCGGCGACCCGGTCGTTGTCCAGCTGGCGAACGGCCCGGCCCCGTTCGGTACCTTGGATGTCAACAGCATTCTGCGGCTGGGCGATACCGGAACGAATCTGGTAACGGGTGCAACCAACCAGCCGCTGCCGGTCAGTGACCCCGACTCGCTCAAGACGTTGCCGGACGGCTCGTTGATCCTGACGAGCGAGCACGACGCAGCCTTCACGTTCATCCACGACCCGGGCACCACGCATCAGACGGCCAGCTTCCTCACACTGCCGTCCGGTGCAGGGACGCCGGATGATGCGATCATGCCGACGGCAACGGCAGGGACGTTCTATATTTCGTCGACCACCAACAACCAGGTTCTCGCGATCCAGGCGACAGATTTGAATCCGAATGATCTGTATGCTTCGGTCGGCAACAACCTCGATCAGATCGATTTGAAGACCGGCACGGTCACCACGCTGGCCACAGGCGTTACCGGCGCGCACGGCCTTTCCTTCCAGCCAGCCGCCGGGGCGTACGCGGTCGCGGACTCCTCGGCGGACCATTCCGGGTCCTGGGCGGGGGGGATCGCGACGCAGAACGGCTGATCGGTTTCCTGGCTGCGGCTCCCTCGTGCAAGCGAGGGAGCCGGTTGCGGCGGCCAGTTGACGTTCAGGCCGCGGGCCGGTCCTGGAACCCCGGTTTGGCGTGGGAGCGGGGATTTCCGGCGGCGCGCCCGGCGTGGCTGCGGACGGTGCGAAATTCCTGATCCCTGTCAGCTACCGGGCTGTTGGCATCAGGCGGATCTTCAGCACGCTTGATCTGTAGAGCGGACTCGTGCGCCTGCACGGTCCACTCTGCCTTGACCTGCGCTACTGGGATTGCCGTGGTTCGCGCAGTTCGGGGACCGTGAACCAGACCCACAGCAGGTTCGCGGCGAGCAGGATCGTGGTGACGACGAAGACCCAGCGGATGCCCAGGGTGGCGGCGATGCCGCCGCCGGTGAGCGGACCCAACGAGTTGCCGAGGAAGGTGGCGGAGGCGGTCATGCCGTAGATGGTGCCGCGGTGCTCCCGCGCGACGCTGCGGCCGACCATGGCGTTGGCGGTGGGTAGGATACCGCCGATGAACAGGCCCACGGCGAAACGTTCCGCGATGAAGGCCCAGTAGTTGCCGACGAAGATCTGCGGCAGCGTGGTCAGGGTGGCCCCGAGGAGGCAGATCAGCAGAACCCGCCGGTAGCCGATGATGTCGCTGCGCTTGCCGAGGAAGGGCGAGGCGATGAGGTCGGCAAGGCCGGTGACCGAGAAGGCGATGCCCGAGAGGGTGGCGATCTGCGGCGGCGAGCCGATCAGATCCTGCACGAACAGGGTGACGACGGGCTGCACGGTGCGCACGCTGAACTGCGCCATCAGCAGGACCAGGAACAGGGCCATCAGGCCGCTCGATCCGGTCAGCAGCGTCAGGCTGGTCCAGCTGGAGGTGCGGCGGGCAGAGGGTTTGGGGGGTGTGAAGTTCTCATGCACCACGACCCAGACGAGGCCGAGCGCGCCGATGGTGAGGGCGCCGGTGCAGAAGAAGGGGACGCGGTAGCTGCCGGTGATGTCGGCGAGAAAGCCGCCGAGGACGGGGCCGACGAGGGAGCCGATAAGCTGCCCGGTGCTGAGCCAACCCAGGGCGTAGCCGAGGCGCCTTTCGGGCGCCTGGCTGGCGACGAGGGCGATCGCGGAGGAGGAGAAGCCGGCAAAGGCGCCCATCACCGCGCGGGCGCCGAAGAACTGCCAGACATCGGTGGCGAGGCCCATCAGCGCGGTGAAGATGCCGATGGCGAGGCTGGAGCGGAGCAGCGACTGCTTGCGGCCATAGCGGTCGGCCACGCGTCCCCAGACAGGCGAGGCGAAGGCGGCGACGAAGGAGGTCGAGCCATTGATGATGCCGGCCCAGAGGTCGACGCCCTCGGTGGTCTGAACGCCGAGCTCGGGCAGCATCAGCGGGATGATCGGGCTGAGGAAGCTGATCGACGCCGTCATGACGAACTGGATGCCGACCATGGCCCAGAGCGTGCGCTGCCAGCCGTGGAGGTCCGGCTGGATCGTGATGTGCGGCGTATTGTTCATTGCCGCGTATGCTAACCGAACGCTCCAGGATGGAAAGCCGAGGGGCGTTTGACATGGGCTGGGAGCGGCGCCATCGTTGGGCGTTACGGGAGGAGAAACATATGCCTGCACGCCAACATTTCCGGCGAATTGGGCTGCTGCTTCCGTCGTCGAACACCACCCAGGAACCGGAACTGAACCGCATTCTGCCGGACGACGTCACGCTGCATGCCGCGCGGCTGCCGTTGCGCAATATCGATGTATCATCCACTGCACAGATCGTCGAGGACATCGAGGCCGAGAGCCGCAAGCTCGCGGATGCCGATGTCGATGCGATCGTGCTAGCGGCGACGGCGCCGAGTGCACGGCAGGGGCTTGGGTATGACCAGGAACTGATCCGGCGGATCGAGGTGGCGTCGGGGCGGAAGGCGACCACGGCATCAACGGCGCTGGTGGAAGCACTGCGGGCGCTCGGAGTGGAGCGGATGGTGATCGGGGCGCCATGGAGCGACGAGGTGAATGCGACCACGGCGGCATTCATCGAGGCGAGCGGGTTCCGGGTGCTCGGGCAGCGCGCGCTGGGGCTGGTCAGCAACCTGGAGATCGGCGTGCTGGATGAGCAGACGGCGTATGACATTGCGGTCGCGGTCGATCAGCCGGAGGCGCAGGCGGTGATGCTGGCGTGCGGCAACTGGGCGACGCTGGGTATCGTCGAGCGGCTGGAGTCGGCGATCGGCAAGCCCGTGCTGACAACGAACCAAGTCAGCCTGTGGGGCGTGCTGCGGCTGGTCGGGGTCACTGACCCGGTGTTCGGCTGGGGCATCCTGCTGCGGGACTATCTGGGACGAGCGGGGCTGGGATGAGCGGGGCGGCCGGCATGTCGACCAGGCGCGATATGCGCCGGTGCACGAGGTCTCGAACCTGGGCGAGAACGGGCATCCGATCGACAAGCTGCGGGAGCGT
>DASQVN010000205.1:0-4870 GCA_035640755.1 Rhodopila sp. | reverse complement strand
TGAGCCCGGCCTCGATGCGGCCTGGGAACTGCCCCTGTTCGGCCGCGCCGTGGCGACGCACAAGCTGACCGCTGGCGCCGTGGGGTCAGCCATCGCCGATGAGGCTGCGGCGAAGGTGACGCTGATCGCCGAGGTGGCACGCAGCTACGTTGCGCTGCGTGCTGCTCAGCAGCGCCAGGCGTTGCTGACGGCAAGTCTCGCTGCCGCACGACGGCTCGTTCAGCTAGCCCAGATCCGCCGACACGCCGAGTTGGCGGACGACCTGGAGGTCTCGCGCGCACGCACCGCGGCGGACGAGATCAGCACCAGGCTGGCGCCGCTCGAAGCTACTATCCGTGCCGCCGAGCAGCAATTGGCCACGCTGTGTGGCGAGCCGGAACCGGACCCAGCGCTCTCGGATCCCGCGCCAATGCCGGTGCCGCCAACGGCGTCGCTGGACGTGGTGCCGGCCGACCTACTCCGTCTGCGGCCCGATATCATCCAGGCGGAGCAGAACGTGGCCGAGAGTGCCGGAGCACTCGGCATCGCCATCGCCAATCTCTACCCGCAGTTCACCCTGGTGGGTTCGATAGCCGCGGTCGGCAGCCTCTCCGGCGGGACGACCGGCATGACCGGGCTGGTCAGCGGCGGGCCGGGCGTTACCATCCCGCTGCTCGACTGGGGCGCGCGGGTCGACCAGGCGAAGGCGCGCAACGCCGCCCTGGGGGCGAGTATCCTCCGGTACCGCGAGGCCGTGCTGACTGGCATCGGGAAGGTCGAGACCGCATTGGCCCACGTAGCGGCGGCGCGGCATCAGGTGATTGCCGCGCGCCGGCACGCGGCTTCCGCCGAACACGGTGCGGATGCCGCGAAAATTCTCTACGGGCGCGGCCTGACGCCGTTGAGTGACCGGCTGGATGCCGAACGCTCCAAGCTGGATGCGCAGCTGGAAGTCACCACCGCCGAACGGTCCGAGGCACTCGCTGCGATCGCGCTCTACAAGGCAATTGGGGGCGCCATGCCGGGCGATGCAGGCGCGTGAGTGGATCATGCAGGCGATGCCCGGTCGAACCGCAATGCAACCTGCCGCCCGCGGCCGTGAACCTGGCAGGCGCATGCCGCTGCTGCACTGAGCCGCACCAGGACGGGCCGGCATGATGTTTCGGTTTATCGACAGTCCTGGCCTGTTTCCGGCAACAATCCGTCACGTGAGCGCGACATTCCATCCCGACCTGTGGAACAGCGTCGCGCCCGACGAGGCGGAAGCCTGCCAATCCGCAATCGAGCATTCGGTCCCGCGGCGTCGATCGGAGTACGTCGCAGGCCGCCGCTGCGCGGTTCGCGCTCTTGAACTGTCGCACCTACAGGCTCCGCTGCACGTTGGCACGGTTGGCCGGCGCGCCGATCGATCGCCGATCTGGCCCGCTGGTCGTGTGGGTTCCATCACCCATACCGGGAGCTATGCCGCCGCCGCGGTGAGCGGCTGCGATCGGGTGCGCAGCGTAGGCATCGATTCCGAGATCCTCCTCGGCCGCGAACACGCCGCTGACCTTGGCTCGTTCATGGGCAGCGATGAAGAGATCAGGCGTGCTGCCACGGCATTCGGTTGCCGGCGCCTCGGCATCACGGTCCTGTTTTCCGCGAAGGAGAGCCTGTTCAAGTGCCTGTTCCCCGTTGTTGCGGTCTTGTTTGATTTCCCGGATGTCCAATTGATCGATGCCGATGCCGCCCAGGGGACGGTCACCCTTGAAGTAAGGAGCGTCCTCGGCCCGGAATTCACACCCGGTTGGCGGGCCGTCGGCTCGGTGCGCCTGGACCTGCCTTACGTCCACACGGGATTCCTGCTCCCTCGCGCTGCCGGGTTCTCCATCGAGGGCGCACGGTGACGACAACCCGGCAACCGAAGCCGGAGGGCGCGCGGCATCGTGCTGCGCTCGGCTTCATCCTGGTTACCGTGGCACTCGACATGCTCGCCATGGCAATCGTCATTCCGGTTCTCCCGAACCTGGTCCTCGGCTTTGCAGGCGGTGACAGGGCGCGCGCCGCTGGCTGGTTCGGCGTATTCGGCACGCTCTGGGCGCTGATGCAATTCTTCTGCGCGCCGGTACAAGGTGCGCTGTCCGACCGGTTCGGCCGGCGCCCGATCATCCTGCTTTCGAATTTCGGCCTCGGACTGGACTACTTGGTGATGGCGCTTGCTCCGACCCTTGGCGTGCTGCTCCTGGGGCGGATTCTTTCGGGTGCGACCGCCGCAAGCATGTCAACGACCGCCGCCTACGTTGCCGATGTCCTGCCCGCAGAGCGCCGAGCCAGCGGCTTCGGCATGATCAACGTCGCCGTGGGTCTCGGCCTGGTCTTCGGCCCGGGCCTCGGCGGCGTGCTCGGGGCGCTTGATCCGCGCCTGCCCTTCTGGGTTGCGGCTTGCCTCAGTCTGCTGAACGGAGCCTACGGGTTTGCTATTCTTCCCGAATCGCTGCCGCGCGAAAGCCGCGCACGATTCACCTGGCCCCGAGCGAACCCAATCGGCGCACTGCAGTGGCTGCGCAGCGATCCGGTGCTGGTCGGCCTCGGCGCCGTCAATTTCCTCGGGTTCCTTGCCCAGCAGGCATTGCCAGCGGTGTTCATGTTGTATACCGGCTACCGCTACGGCTGGGATACGCGAACGGTCGGGTTGGGCCTCGCCGGCCTTGGTGTCTGCTTCGCGGTCGTCGGATCCGGACTGGTCCAGCCGGTCACGCGCTGCCTTGGCGAGCGCCGGACCATACTGACCGGGCTCACCGCCGGCGCCTGTGGTTTCGCCATCTTTGCCCTGGCGCCGACCGACCGGATCCTGGCGCTCGGCATGCCGGTGATGGCGTTCTGGACCCTTGGCAGCGCGGTCACCCAAGGGCTCATGTCGCGTCGCGTCGCAGTGTCCCAACAGGGACTGCTGCAAGGCGCGGCCAGCAGTCTGATGGCTGTCGCGGGCCTATTGGGCCCGGGCCTCTTTACGGCAATCTTCGCCGTCTCGATCGCCGGTTGCCGCGACACGAAGCAATCTGGGGTGGCCTTCCTCATCGCTGCGCTGCTGCTGCTGGGGGCAGCCGTCCTGGCGGCCCGTGTCACGGCACGGGATTGCGAAGCGGGTCCTGCAGGAAGCGGACGCAGGGCTCCCGAGCACCTGCCGCGGGATAAAAAATGCGCATCGCCATCCTGACCGTGGGCACGCAGGGCGACGTGCGTCCCTTCGTCGCGCTCGGCCGGGGCCTGCGGCAAGCTGGCCACGATGTGCGGATCGCAGCAAGCCCCGGCTTTGATCCGCTGGTCACCGGGCAGGGGCTCGATTTCGCGCCCCTCTCGGGCGATTTCCGGGCGCTGATGGCGCGCGTTCAGTCTCACATGGAGCGCGGGACCAATCCGCTGCTCGCCGTCCGCATCATGCGATCTGCTCTCGCCGAGATGGCTGAATCCTGGGCCGCGGAGGGGAGGGCGGCGTGCCAGGACGCCGACTTGATTATCGCCAGCGGTCTTGCGGATCTGCTCGGCGTGTCGCTCGCGGAAGCTTTGGGCAAGCGCTTCGCGCTCGCTTATCTCCAGCCAATCCTGCCGTCTCGGGAAATTCCGCCGGTGACCTTGCCGCCCCGCGCCGCGCCGCTGCCCGGGACGATCAATCTGCTGCTGCACCATATCTGCCGCGTCGTGCAGTGGCAGGTGTTGAAGCCGGCCTTCAACCGGCATGTGCGTCCCGGACTCGGGTTGCCCCAATATCCGTGGTACGGACCCCGCTATCCGGTCGGGCAGCGGGACCATCCGATCATCTACGGCTATAGCCGCCATGTCGTGGCGCAGCCCGCCGGATGGCCGGAGTATGCACGCATCGCCGGTTACTGGTTTCTCGACGAGGCGGAAACCTGGCGACCATCGCATGAGCTGCTTGCCTTCCTCGACGCCGGTCCGCCGCCGATCTATGTCGGGTTCGGCAGTATGCGGACGCGGGACCCGCAAGCAGCGACACGCCAGATCCTGGAGGCGATCCGCTTGAGCGGCCTGCGCGCGGTACTGGCACTGGGCTGGGATGGCTTGGCCGAGTCGCCGTCCGGGTGGGGCGATCATGTGTGCGTCATTCGGGAGGCGCCGCACGGCTGGCTGTTCCGCCACGTCGCGCTCGCCGTCCATCACGGCGGAGCAGGCACCACGGCCGCAGCCGTCCGCGCCGGCATCCCTTCCGTCGTGGTGCCGTTCCTGGCAGACCAGCCCTTCTGGGCCTGGCAGCTCGAGAGGCTCGGCGTGGCGCCGCCACGACTTAGTCATAAATCGCTATCGGCGCAGCAACTGGCGGAGGCAATCACCGCAGCAACCGGGGCAGGTATGCGTCGGCAGGCAGAACGGCTGAGCGGCCTCGTCGGTAATGAGAATGGCGTACGGGGCGCAGTGGCGACGCTGGCAGAATGGGGGCTGTTGTCACCTTCCTCCATTAAAGACGCCGAAAGCCCGGCCAAGTGTCATCAACCTGACGGATGATCGTTGCCCGTTGAGCCTCGAGAACCCTATCAGCGGATACCAACCGCCCTATGCGGTGACCGCTTTTGCCCAATCCCTGGAGCCGATGGAGGTGATGCTGTCGGGAGCTGCGATAAGCGCGTTCCAGGCCTTGCGGCAGGCGTCGGCGAGCGCTGTGTAGCTGTCGAAGACCCGGTTCGCCAGGTAGTTCTGCCTGAGGAACTGCCAGATATTCTCCTGCGGGGTCAATTCCGGCGGGTAGGGCGGCAGCGGCAGGAGGCTAATGTTCTCGGGCAGCTTCAGTTTGTCGCCCTGCCGGGGTCGCGTGGGATTCTCTCCAGCGGTGTCCCCCGCTGCACGGTTGATTGGGACACCTCGTAAGCGGACGATTTCCGTGAGAGAGGTGGATCAT
>DASQVN010000204.1:0-3365 GCA_035640755.1 Rhodopila sp. | reverse complement strand
CGTGCTTGCGGCAGGCCGGGAACCAACCCGGGAAACCGCGCTCTCGATCTTCCAGCACCTGCGCGCCACGCTCGCCCCGTACAAGCGTGTCCGCCGCATCACCTTCGGTGAGTTGCCCAAGACGATCTCGGGCAAGATCCGGCGGGTGGAGCTTCGCCAGGCCGAGGCGACACTGGCCAAGGCCGGCCAGCGCGCCGAAAGCGAATTCCGCGAGGAGGATTTCCCCGAACTGGCCCGGTAGAGCAGGTCGCGGCAGAGCGGAACGCGCGGACGCGTGAATCTGCTCTATAAATCAATGGCTAGCGCGCTTTCGCCGTTTCCAGTCAACCTGAAAGCGCGCTAGGCGCGGATCAGAGCCCCTGTCCGGTCGCGGATGCGATCGCAGTCTGGATCAACTGCATGCATGCGGCGCGGTCATGTGCCGCCAGCGCCTGCCGCGCCTGCGTGATCTGCTGCGACAGCGGGTTGTTGGACGGGTTGTCGGTCTGGAACAGCGGCACCGAGCGGTCCAGCAGCCGGGTCTCCGCCCTCTCCAGTGCCTCCTCGGCCATCGCCGTGTGTCCGGTAGCCAGAGCCCCCTGCGCTGCGCGCAGGTAGTCCGAAGGCTTGCTGCCCTCCGGCAGATCAGGTGTTGGCAGGGGAGGAAGCGGAACCGATCGCTCCGGCCGGCTGGCCGCTGGCTGTGCCACGGCTACGCCGCCGAGTACGAAAACCAGCGAAGCGGAAAGCAGGAAGGCACGCATGAAAACCAGTCTCCCGGTCAAGGTCTGTTTCGAATGATACTCGATCCGGATATAGGCACCATGGGTCGCGGAATTAACAGTGCGTCAGCGATTCAACGCCAGCGCCGGTGGAACCAGAGCCATTGTCCGGGGTACTCTCGTATCCACCCCTCAATCACCGAAGTGACCATCTGCGTCGCCGCCTGGACGTCGATTTGCCCGTCCGACCCCCGCGGCAGGGTGAATGGCCCCTCGGCCAGCACGCGGAACCGGTGCCCGGGCAGGCGGATCACCCGCACGCCGATCACCGGGCAGTCGAACCGCCGGGCGAGGCGCGCGAGCGCAGGATTGGCCTTGCAGCGCCGCCCGAAGAACGTCACGTCCACCCCGCGGGAGAAGTGCTGGTCCACCAGCATGCCCAAGTGCAGACCGGATTCCAGGGCCGCGGCCATTTCCAGCGCGGCCTGCGCGCGGGTGCGGATCAGCCGCCCCATCAGCGGGCCGCGGATGCGCGCGATCTCCTTCGCCACCGCCTTGTTGTTGGGCATGCGATACACCACCGCCGAGGGCAGCCCGTGTGCCGGCGCGGCGATGGCCGGCAGTTCCCAGTTGCCCAGGTGCGCGGCAAAGCACAAGGCGGGCTTGCCGTCATCGCGCAAGGTTTCGAACAGTCCGACGCTGTCGGTTTCAATCCGGCCAGCATTGGGGTGGTCGGGATCGAAATCCCAGATGCGCCCCATGTGCACATATTCGCCGGCCACCCGGCCCAGGTTGTCCCACGCCTCACGCAGCGTCTGCTCGATCCAGGCATTGTCCTTGTCCGCGAACGCGGCGCGCAGGTTCGTCCGGCCGATGCGGTGCGTCGGCAGCAGCGGCCCGATCCGGCGGGCGACGGCGCCGCAGAAATCCGAGGCCCGGTCCGGGTCGGTGCGGCGCAGCAGCCGAAACAGCCATTTCACCAGGCGACCCAGGATGCGCTCACCATACAAAGACAGGCGCACGGGCTCAGAGGTCGATCAGGATCTTGCCGAATACATCCCGTGCCTCCAGCCGGTCCACCCCGGCGCGGAAGTCGGTCAGCCCGTACACCGTGTCGATCACCGGCCGCACGCCGGAGGCGATCCGTTCCAGTCCACGCGCGACCGCCGAGATCGGCGCGCCGAACGAGCCGATGATGCGATACTGCTGCTGGAACAACTGCATCAGGTTGATGGTGCCGCTGGGTCCCGAGGTCGCGCCGCAAGTCACCAGCCGGCCGCCGCGCTTCATCGACAGCAGCGAGCCAGCCCAGGTGTCGGCGCCGGTATGCTCGAACACCACATCGACACCCTTCTTGCCGGTCAGCTTGCGGACCACGCCCTCGAACCGGTCTTCCCGATAGTTGATGACATGGTCGGCGCCGAGGGTGCGGGCCTTCTCCGCCTTCGCCGCCGACCCGACGGTGGTGATCACCGTGCAGCCGATCGACTTGGCGATGCGGATCGCGATGCTGCCGATGCCCGATCCGCCCGCGTGCACCAGCACCCACTCGCCGGGCTCCAGCCGGGCGTTGTCGAACAGCATGTGCTCGACGGTGCTATATGCAACCGCGACACAGGCCGCGTCATGCCAGCCCACGCCGTCGGGGATCCTTACGCACAGCCGAGCGGGATGATTTGTCAGGTCCTGCGCGAAGCCCGAGATATGAAAGCCCCGCACGCCCTGCACATTCTCGCACAAATTGTCCATCCCGCGCTGGCATGATCGGCAGGTTCCGCAGGTCATGGCCGAGTAGGGCACGACACGGTCACCAGGCCGCAGGCTCGTGACGTTCGCCCCCGTGGCAGCCACCTCGCACGCAGCTTCGGCCGCGACGGTCAGCGGGAACACTCGCTTAGCAAACGCCATGCCGCGGAAGCCCCAGACATCGATATGGTTCAGGCCAACGGTCCTGACGCGAA
The DNA here is from genome assembly GCA_035640755.1 of Rhodopila sp. Classification (GTDB taxonomy): domain Bacteria; phylum Pseudomonadota; class Alphaproteobacteria; order Acetobacterales; family Acetobacteraceae; genus Rhodopila. Next base: position 703 of record DASQVN010000204.1, on the reverse strand, counting down.
GCTGTACCTCATGCGCGTCCGGCGCAGGCAGGGCAGGGAGCTCGTTCAGCGCAACCTGCCGGTCGGCGACAAGCTGCAGGGCGCGGATCGTGGTCATGGGTGCGGGTCCGGTCAGTTGCGTCCGCCCAGTAAGCATGCCGTGCGGTGAGGGCAACCCTGCTGTGCGGGTCCATTAACGGGTTGTTCAGAGACCGGTGACAAAATGAAAAAGCCGGCCGGGAATGGGCCCAGCCGGCTTACTCAAGGGAGACTACGATGAGGAAGCATCGTAACCACCTGCAACGGATAGTGGTGAAGATTGGCCTGAAGTCAAGATCACCGTCATCCGTAAGTAGGGGCTGGCTGGCCCGGACATGGGCCAGCCGCTCCCCCGAGGACCATCTCGCCAGCGACGCCCGGCGCCATCTACCGTCCGGGCACATAACGGGGGAACATTGCGATGAAAGTCCTGGTGATCCAAGGCGCCGGCATGAACATGCGCGGCAAGGTGCAGACCGAGATCTTTGGCACCATGACCCTGGACCAGTATAACCAGCACATCCGCGACTACGCGCGCGAGCTGGACGTCGAGGTTGAGATCTTCCACTCCAACATCGAAGGCGAGGTCATCAACCGGCTGTACCAGGCGAATGATGAGGGCTTCGACGCCGCCCTGTTCAACCCGGCCGGATTTTCCCGCGGCTATCCCGCGTTGATCGCCGCC
>DASQVN010000203.1:0-3193 GCA_035640755.1 Rhodopila sp. | reverse complement strand
ACACGGGGTCGGCTTTCGCCAAAGCCTCCTTCATCGCGATCTGGGTGGCGGTGCGGAAGGCCATGTCGGAGCTGTCGACCGAATGGAAGCCACCGTCTACCAGGGTGACGGACAGATCGACGACGGGGTAGCCGAAGGGGCCCTTGCGGCAGGCGTCCTCGGCGGCCTCGCCGACGGCGGGGATGAAGTTGCGGGGGACCGCGCCGCCGACGATCTTGTCGATGAACTCGAACCCTTCGCCGCGGTGGCGGGGGGCGACGTCGATCTTGACGTCGGCGAACTGGCCGTGGCCGCCGGTCTGGCGCTTCAGGCGGCCGTGCTCATGCACCGCCTTGCGGATGGTTTCCTTGTACGGCACCGCCGGTTTGCGGGTCGCCAGCTTCACGCCGTAGTCGCGGGCGACATGCTCGACCGTGGTCTGCAGGTGCATCTCGCCCTGGCCGTGCAGGACCGTCTCACTGGTTTGCTGGTCCTGGGTGATGAACAACGAGGGATCTTCCTCGGCCAGCCTGTGCAGGACGCCGGACAGCCTGACGTCATCCTTGCGGTCGGTGGTGGCGACGGCCAGCGCATAGACAGGGGGCGGCGGCTCGGGGAAGGGCAGCTTCTCGGGCGTGGCGTTGGGTGAGACGGTGGCGCCGGTGGGCACGCCGTCGAGCCGGCCGAGGGCGACGATCTCACCTATGCCGGCCTCGGGCACCTTGGTCAGCTCGCCGCCGACGTATCGGTAGATGCCGCCCAGGCGGGTGCCGCCAAGCTGGGCGCCGTCGGTGATGTTTCCGCTCCAGATGCGGGCGTAGGAGAGCTTGCCGGTATGGCCCGCGAACGCGGTGCGGAAGACCTGGGCGAGCGGCGGGCCGTTCGTGTCGATGGCCTTGCGTTCGGCGGTTTCGGTGGGCTCGGGCGTGTCATGGCGCAGCGCCTTCCACAGCCGGCGCACCCCGTTGGCGTGTTCGGCGGCGCCGAGGAGGACCTCGATGGCGTGGCCGGCGAGCAGGTCCTTGCGGAGGTCGCGGTAGAGTTCCTCAGGCGTCGGCTTGATGTCCTCGAGGACCTTTTCCAGCAAGGTGTCGTCGCGGTCCGCCAGCGTCTCGACGAGGCGGCCGAGGGCTTCCTGTTCCTCGGCCAGCATGGCGGGCGGGATCTGCATGAGCTCGGAGGCCTGGCCCTTGCGGTAGCGGTAGGCGCGTTCGCTGACCAGATCGACGTAGCCGCTGACGTTCTCGCCTTCGTGGATCGGCATCTGGCGCAGCACGAGCGGGCAGGCGGCGTAGGCCTGCAGCGCGGCGATGGTGTCGGGCAGGCCGCCGTCGAGCGTGTCGATCTTATTGAGGAAGACGATGTGCGGGATGCCTTCGTCCTTCAGCGTACGGAGCAGCGGGGCGACCATGGCGGCCTTGGCGGGGGTGGGTTCGCACACCACCACGGCGATATCGGACACGCTGAGGGCCGTGCAGGCCTGATAGGCGAATTCGATGGAGCCGGGGCAATCGAGGATGCACCACGGGTCGTTCAGGTAGGTGCAGTGGGCGAGCCGGATCTCGGTGGTTGGAGGGCGGTTCCGCGGGTCGGCGGGTCGCTTGACGGGGCTGCCGGCGGCTTCCAGCAATGCCTCGAAAAGCGTGGATTTGCCGCTGCTGTAGGGCCCGACCAGAGCCACCGAGCGGGGTAGTCTGCCGTTGTTTGATCCTGAGCTGTTTGTGCCTGACATGAACGCGCCTCCTTCGTTGCCGAAGGCGCCGGCCAGGAAGCGGGCCCGTGCCGAACGGGCACCCGGTCGCGCCCTCGCAACCGTGACGTTAGCACGTTGGCAGCGCCTTGGAAGCGGCAATGCCGCGTGGTTGAAACCTCGCGACTGGTTTACAGCTTATGTTGCAACGCGAGAGATGGCCGCGCAGGAGTGCCGTATATGCCGAAAATCATCCCTGTTGCCGTGTTCGACTGCGTCGTGTTCGGCGCCACCGGCGACCTGACGCTGCGCAAGCTGCTGCCGGCGTTGTACTACCGTTTCCGCGACGGGCAGGTGCCGGCCGAATCGCGCGTGATCGGCGCAGCACGATCACATATGACGGACGAGGCGTTCCGCGATACCGCGATGCAGGCGCTGGAGCGGCATGTCGCGCCCGGGGACCTCGACGGCGAGAGTGCGCGGCGCTTTCTTGCGCAGTTGCATTACGTGCCGATTGACGCGACGGCCGAGGATGCAGACTGGGACCGGTTCACCCCCTTGCTCGATCCGTCACGCGTGCGGGTGTTCTATCTGGCGACCTCGCCGGACCTTTATGGGCCGATCTGCCATGCGCTGGGCCGAGCCGGGCTGGTGACCGAGGAGTCGCGGGTGGTGCTGGAGAAGCCGATCGGGCACGACCTGGCGTCGGCGCTGGCGATCATCCACCAGGTCGGGCAGGTGTTCTCGGAACCGCAGACGTTCCGCATCGACCACTACCTGGGCAAGGAGACGGTGCAGAACCTGCTGGCGCTGCGCTTTGCCAACACGATCTTCGAGCGTGTCTGGAACGCCGACATGATCGACCACGTGCAGATCACGGTCGCGGAGACGGTGGGGCTGGAGGGCCGCGGCGGCTACTACGACCATGCCGGCGCGCTGCGCGACATGGTGCAGAACCACATACTGCAGCTTTTGTGCCTGATCGCGATGGAATGCCCGGTGTCGCTGGATGCCGATCGGGTGCGCGACGAAAAGCTGAAGGTGCTGCGGGCATTGAAGCCGATGGAACCGCATGACGTCGCGTCCCTGACGGTGCGCGGGCAGTACACGGCCGGCGCGATCGCCGGGCAACCGGTGCCGGGCTATCTGGCCGACCTGGGGACCGACCGGGCCTCGGCCACCGAAACGTTCGTGGCGTTGAAGGCCGAGGTGCGCAGCTGGCGCTGGGCGGGCGTGCCGTTCTATGTGCGCACGGGCAAGCGGTTGCCGCAGAAGGTCTCGGAGATCGTTGTGCAGTTCCGCGCCCTGCCGTTCAACCTGTTCCCACCTGATGTCGCGGAATGGCGGCCGAACCGGCTGATCATCCGGCTGCAGCCGGAGGAGGGGATGCGGCTGGAGATGATGACCAAGGACCCTGGCCCGGGCGGGCTGCGGCTGTCGCCCACCGGGCTCGACATCAGCTTCGAGAAGACCTTCGGCATGCGCTTCCCCGATGCCTATGAGCGGCTGCTGATGGACACGGTG
>DASQVN010000202.1:0-9752 GCA_035640755.1 Rhodopila sp. | reverse complement strand
GGCCTGGTTCCATGTCTGACGCCACATCATCTGAAGCCAGTTCCTGGGGCGCCGTTCTGGTCACCGGCATGGTCGGGCAGTTGGCCTCGGCGCTGGCGGAGCGCGCGCCGGTGCGGCGGGTCGGACGGCCGGACTTCGACTTCGACCGGCCGGAGACGATCGAGGCGTGCTTCCGGGCGGCCGATCCGGGCGTGGTGGTCAATGCCGCCGCCTATACCGCGGTGGATGCGGCGGAAACCGACCAGGAGGCGGCGTACCGCGCCAACCGGGACGGGCCGGCGATCCTGGCGCGGCTGTGCGCCGATGCGGGGATTCCGCTGGTCCATATTTCCACCGACTATGTGTTCGACGGGGCCAAGCCGGCGCCGTATGTCGAGACCGATCCGGTGGCGCCGCAGGGCGTGTATGGCGCCAGCAAGCTGGCCGGGGAGCAGGCGGTGCTGGAGTCCGGCGCCCGGGCGATCATCCTGCGGACGGCCTGGGTGTATGCACCGCGCGGCAAGAACTTCGTGCGCACCATGCTGAGCCTCGGCAAGACGCGCGAGCGGTTGAGCGTGGTGGCAGACCAGCGCGGCTGTCCGACCGTGGCGGGCGACCTGGCGGATGCCATCCTGGCGATCATCGGCCGCATCCGGCAGAGCGGCTGGCAGCCTGAGCATGGCGGGGTGTTCCACGCCGCCGGGTCGGGGGAGACGACCTGGCACGGGCTGGCTGTTGCGGCGTTCGAGGAAGCCGCCCGGCACGGCGCAAGGGTGCCTGAGGTTGCGCCGATCGCGACTGTAGACTGGCCCACGCCGGCGCGGCGGCCGGCGAACTCGCGGCTCGACTGCGGCAAGCTGGAGCGGGTGTTCGAGGTACGCCTGCCGCACTGGCGCGACGGCCTGCGGCGGACGGTCGATACGATCTACCGCACCGCGCCGCCGTAGCAGTACGGAGTTGCAACCACGCTCGAACGGATCATCGAGGCTGCGCTGTTCCTCTCGCCGTTCGTGGCGTTTGCCGCGTGGCGGTTCCTGCTCGCCTCGGTGGTGCCGCCGCTGATGCTGGTGGTGGCGACCGCGATCATCATCGCGGGGCTGCTGGGGGCGTTGCTGTGGCTGCACTATAGGGAGGCGGAGAATGCGGGGCACGCCTATGTTCCGGCGCGGATCGAGAACGGCCGCATCATTCCCGGCCATGCGGCGCCCTGAGCGGTCATGATATTGAGCGGTCATGGCATGGAGCGGTGGGCATGACGCGCATTGATCCGGCCCGGTTCGTGAACGACTCGGCCTTGATGCGGGTATGGGACGCGCTGCCCGAGGCGCGGGTGGTCGGCGGCGCGGTGCGCGATGCGCTGGCCGAGCGGCCGGTTGCGGATGTTGACCTGGCGACTCCACGGTCCCCCGAGGCGGTGATGGAGGCGCTGGTCAAGGCCGGGCTGCGCGCCGTGCCGACCGGGCTGGCGCACGGCACGGTAACGGCGGTGGCGGACGGCAGGGGGTTCGAGGTGACGACGCTGCGCCGCGATGTCGAGACCGACGGCCGGCGCGCGGTGGTGGCGTTCACCGACGACTGGCGGCAGGACGCGGCGCGCCGGGATTTCACCATCAACGCGATGTCGATGGCGCGGGACGGCACGGTGTTCGACTATTTCGGCGGGGTGGAGGATCTTGCGGCCGGCCGGCTGCGCTTCGTCGGCGAGCCCGCGGGGCGGATCGCCGAGGACTATCTGCGTGTCCTGCGCTATTTCCGCTTCTACGCCCGCTATGGCAGCGAGGCGCCGGACCCGGCAACGCAACAGGCGCTGGTCGGCGGCATTCCCGGGCTCGGCGTGCTGTCCGTCGAGCGGGTCTGGACGGAAATCCGGCTGCTGCTGAGCCTTCCCGATCCGTGGCGCGCCGTCGCACTGATGCGCCGGCTGGGCATCTGGGCCGCGGTGCTGCCGGAAGCCGGCAAGGACGCGGGGGCGGGTCTGCCGGCCGACCCGATCCTGCGGCTTGCAGCGATGCTGACGGGAGACCCGCTCGCGCTGGCGGCACGGCTGCGGCTGTCGAACGAGGACCGGGACCGGCTGGTGCGGCTGGCTTCGACCCCGTCCGCGCGGGCAGGGGATGACGATGCCACGCTGCGCCGGCTGCTGGCCGACCATGATCCGGCCGACCTGATCGGCCGGACCTGGCTGGATGGAGAGCCGGAGGCGCTGCGGCTCCGGCTGAGCCGCATGGAGCGGCCGGTGTTTCCGCTGGAGGGCCGGGATGTGGTGGCGCGCGGCGTTCCGCCCGGGCCGCGGGTCGGTGCGCTGCTGCGTGAGGTGCGGCAGTGGTGGCTGGACGGCGGATGTACCGCGGATGGCGACGCCTGCCGAACGGAGCTGGTTCGACGGGCTTGCGCTGCCTGAGCGGGGTGCCAACATGGCCAACAACAAGGAATACCACACATGCCCAATGTCGAAATCTACACCCAGCCCTGGTGCGCGTTCTGCGAGCGGGCGATGCATATCCTGACGCAGAAGGGCGTCGCGTTCCGCGAGATCGACGCGCCGCACGGCTCGCCAAGCCGGCGGGAGGCGCGGGAACGGTCGGGCGGACGCACGACGGTGCCGCAGATCTTCGTCGACGGTCGGCACATCGGGGGCTGCGATGATCTGATGGCGCTCGACCAGGCTGGAAAATTGGACGCGTTGCTGGGATTGACGTGATATGATCTGGCACTGACTTGAATAGAGTGCCAAACCATATCATGCTCACACAAGCGGAACAGTCAGCAGAGCCAGAATGATCCATTACCAGTTACGGTGCAGCGAGGGACACCAGTTCGACGGATGGTTCAAGGACAGTGCCAGCTTCGAGAAGCAGGCGCACCTTGGGCTGGTCGAATGCCCTGAATGCGGCGGCACCGAGATCGAGCGGGCGTTGATGGCGCCCGCGGTGACCAAGGGCGCCACGCCGCCGTCCCCTGCGCCGTCCCTTCCGCCGTCCCCTGGCCCGGCACAGCCGAATGCGGCCGGCAAGACGGTCAGCGGTCCGATCCCGGCGATGATGCTGGCGATGCTGCAGAAGGTCCGCGCCGAGGTGGAAAAGAACTGCGACTACGTCGGCAGCGAGTTCGCCGAGGAGGCTCGCCGCATGCATCGCGGCGAGATCGAGCAGCGCGGCATCTATGGTGAGGCCTCCGAGGACCAGGCCGAGTCGCTGCTGGACGAAGGCATCGAGATCGCCCGCATTCCCTGGGTGCCGCGCGCCGACGGGTAGGGCGCCGGATGGCTGGTACGTAGGTGACTGGCGCGTGCGACCTGATTGTGATCGGCGGCGGCCTGGTGGGCGGGGCGATCGCCTGGGGCGCGCAGGCGCAGGGTGCCTCGGTGGTGCTGCTGGACGAGGGCGACATCGCGTTCCGCGCCGCCCGCGGCAATTTCGGCCTGGTCTGGGTGCAGAGCAAGGGCGCCGGAATGCCGGCCTATGCGCAGTGGACGCGCCGCTCTGCCGCGCTGTGGCCGGTGCTGGCGACCCGCCTGATGGCCTCGACCGGCATCGATACGGCGCTGCGGCAGCCGGGCGGGCTGGCGTTCTGCCTGTCGGATGAGGAGTTCGCGGAACGCGAGGCGATGCTCCGTCGCATGCACAACGAAAGCGGCGATATCGGCACGCGCATGCTGGGGCGTGAAGAAGTGCGCGCGATGGTGCCCGGGCTGGGGGATGCGGTGGTGGGCGCCAGCTTCTGTCCGATGGACGGGCATGCCAGTCCGCTTTATCTGCTGCGCGCGCTGCACCAGGATCTGGCGGGCGGCTACCGGCCGAACCACAAGGTGCAGCGGATCGATGCGGCGCCGCACAGCTTTGCCGTGCACACGGCGTCGGGCACGTTCACCGCGCCCCGGCTGGTGATCGCGGCGGGGCTGGGCAGCCGGGAGCTGGCGCCGCTGGCTGGGCTCGATATGCCGGTTGCGCCGCTGCAGGGGCAGATCATTGTCACGGAAAGGGTCGCACGGCTGCTCGACTATCCGACGCATCTGCTGCGCCAGACCGAGGAGGGCTCGGTCATGATGGGCGACAGCCAGGAGGATGTGGGGTTCGATATCAGCACGCGGGTTGCCGTGCTGAAGCGGATCGCGGAGCGGAACGTGCGGACGTTTCCGGCGCTCCGGGACGCGCAGATCATCCGGATGTGGGCGGCGCTGCGGGTCATGTCGCCGGACGGGCTGCCGATCTATGAACAGTCCGAGCGGTTTCCGGGGGCGTTTGCAGCGCCCTGCCACAGCGGGGTGACGTTGGCGGGGGCACATGCGCTGGCGCTGGCGCCGGCGGTGCTGGCGGGGGCGGTGCCGGACGAACTGGGGGCGTTCGGGAGCAACCGATTCCGAGGGCCAGGGGCGGCGACGCTGGACCCGTCCGGGGCCTGAGGCCGCGGACACCTTGCTCGGGCAACCTGTCGGATTGCGCGGCGTTGCTCGGGCGATGAGGTGGGATCATGTTCAGGACATTGTGGATCGTGACGCGCCGCAGCGCGGAGGCGTTCATCGCGGACAACGCCCTGAGCCGGGGGGCGGCGATCGCGTTCTATGCGATCACCTCGATCGGGCCGGTGCTGCTGATCGTGATCGCGGTTGCCGGCCTGGTGTATGGTGAGGACGCGGCGCGCGGCGCGCTGATGGACAAGCTGACCAAGGCGATGGGGCCGCAGAGCGCGGGGTTCCTGCAGCTCGCGATCGGCAAGGCGTCGGACTACAACTCGGGCGTGCTGGCGACCATCATCGGCATCGTCTCATTGATCATGACGGCGAGCGGCGTGTTCGGGGAGATGCAGAGCGCGCTGAATGCGATCTGGCGGGCGAGCCCTTCTGGCACGACGATGACGCAATTGATCAAGGCGCGGCTGACCAGCCTGACGCTGGTGGTGACGCTCGGGTTCCTGCTGCTGGTGTCGCTGCTGCTTGGCGCGGCGATCGCGGCGGTCGGGCAGGCGCTGAGCCGCATCTCGCCGTTTACCGACACGCTGTTGCATGCGGTGAATTTCCTGATCTCGCTGGCCTTGCTGGCGGCGATCATTGCGGCGATCTACAAGATCCTGCCGGATACGCACCTGCGCTGGCGCGACACGATCGTCGGCTCGATCGTCACGGCGCTGCTGATCACGGTCGGCAAGCTGGGGATCGGGATCTATATCGGCACGTCGGGCATTGCCTCCTCCTACGGCGCGGCGGGGTCGGTGCTGGCGGCCTTGCTGTGGGTGTACTACTCGGCGCAGATCTTCCTGTTCGGCGCCGAGTTCACGCGTGCCTGGGCCGAGGTGCACGCCCCGCAGCGCGAGTCAGTCGAGGCGGCGTAGCAGGGCGGCGAAGGGGTTGGGATCGGGGTCCTCTTCCGGTCCCGGCAGTTCTTCGGCGCCGGGCATCCGCGGATAGGGGTCAAGGGCAAGGCCGAGCTGTTCGGCGGCGGCTTCGCCGAGGTCGATGTGATTGCCTTGGAAGGGGATTTCGTCGTCGGCGTCCGGGTCGATGTCGTCGGTCTCGGTGCCCTCGGGGACGAAGCGGACGCGGAACTGGTCCTCCACCGTGGCGTCGAAATCCTCGCTGGTGATGACGCAGGTCTGGGTGACCTGGGCGCGCAGGTGGCCATGGGCGACGATGACGTCGTCAGCCTCACGGTCGAGGTGGAAGCTGCAGGTCATGACGTGGATGGCCGGCAGGTCCATGCGCAGGGCGAGCGCGCCGCATTCGGCGGGCGTGGCCTCCACGGTGACATCGAGCCCGCGCGGGCCGATGCGGTCGAGGATCACGGGGCGGGAGCATTCGGGGAGCATTGCGCGGCCTCCTTCGCTGGAAGGTAGTGGGCCTTGCCCTTGGCCAGGGCCTCGATGGGCTGTGCCGCGAGATGGGCGGCCTGGGCGTGGGCGAGTCGGGCAAGGGCGGGTGCGGCGCCTTCGGGCGGCCGCGCGCCGCGCCAGACGTTGCGGGCGATGGATGCGGCCAGTCCCACCGGATCATCCCAGTTTTCCGTATAGACAGCCGCTCGGCCGTGCAACGCTTCCCACATGGCCCGGTTGCGCCTGCCGACGGAGAGGTCGCTGACGCCCATTTCGCGCAGGTTGACGTCCATGTCGGTGAACATGGCGTCGAATACAGCCTGCGCCAGTTCCTTGCCCAGCGTCCCGTCCGGGGTGAGGCGCCGGATCAACAGGAAGACGTGCAGGCCGATTGCGTCGAAGCGGCCGTCGAGCGTGTCGGGGACGCCGAGGGTTTCGTACAGATAGGGGTCGCGGGCGGCGCTGACCGCGGCGCCGTAGAGGGTGAAGGCGGCGCGTTCGTGCCTGTTGCGTTTGCGGAGGAAGCCGGCCACTCCTGCCTCGTTGCTGATTGACACGGCCGGGCTGGCCGTGAGAGGCACCATAGATAGCACCGGTGGAGGATCCGGCCAGCGGGGCCGGGCAGCCGGGGATGAATTCCGGGGAACTGTTCTTGCGCGCTTTCGTCCCTCGTCTTGTTCTGATCGGCTGCCTGGCCCTGTCGTCATGCGGCTGGCTGTCGCCGCCGCCGACGGTGCGCGGCAACAAGGTCGATGCCGACCAGTTGAAGGAGCTGGTGCCCGGCACGTCGACCAAGGCGGACGTGACGGCGGTGATCGGCTCGCCCACCGCGGTGGCGACATTCGACGACAGTCGATGGCTTTATATCAGCGAGCTGACGCGGCCGCGCATCGGGCGGACACTGGGCGAGATTGACCAGAACGTGGTTGTGCTGAACTTCGACGACCGCGGCGTGCTGAAGTCGATCGAGAAGCGCAACAAGGAGGATGCGCTGCCGGTGACGATGATTGCGCGCACGACGCCGTCGCCGGGCACGGAGGCATCCTTCCTGCAGCAGTTGCTGGGCAACATCGGGCGGTTCAGCCCGGGCGGGGTCGGCAGCGTGCCGGCGAACGCGGGCGGGGTGCCGACGTCTGGGCCCGCGCCCGCGCCCTGAGGGGGCGGGTCAGGCGTGTGCCTGGGCCTTTGTGGCGGGGTGTGCGGGCGGGTTCCTGCCGGGTGTGGTGGCGAAGTCACCGCCGAGCCGGGCTTGCTGCCACGTGGCGTAGGCGAGCACGATTCCGAAGGTTGCGAAGACTGCGATGCAGAGGATCAGGTAGAGGGTGCTTCCCGTTGTCATTGGCGGCTCCGTCGGATGATTCCGGGGGGAAGCTTGGGGGTGGCGGGCTTGGGGTGCATTGATCGGGGTCAAAGGGGGCTTCGTGGCTTTGTGGTTGCCGGTCCACGGGGGTCTTGGTGATTTACGAGTCTTTAATCTGCTTTTGTTATTTTAAACCACGAAGGCACGAAGACACGAAGAAGTTCGATGGTTTTTATTGAGGCTGAGCCTTATTCGCGGCGGGTTATTGGATGTGCGATTGAGGTGCATAAGGTCTTGGGGCCGGGGTTGATGGAGTCGGTTTATGAGGCTTGTCTGTGTGACGAGTTGGCGCGGTCGGGGCTTGGGTTCGTCAGGCAGCGGCGATTGCCGGTTGTCTATAAGGGACAGATGCTGGATGTTGAGTTCAGGGCGGACCTGATCGTGGAAGATAGCCTGATCGTGGAGGTGAAGGCGGTTCAGGCGGTCCATCCGGTGCATGAGGCTCAGTTGCACACGTATCTGAAGCTCAGCGGGATTCGGGTTGGGCTTATTTTGAATTTCAATGAGGTGCGGCTGGTGGAGGGGGTGCGGCGGAGGCTTCTGTGAGCCTCGCCGAGCCCGGGTGGATCTAATCGAAGCCGAGGAAGCCTTCGGCCTGGCTGATGGGTGGTGCCCTGCGCAGGGCGGCCAGGTCCGGGACGGGCCTGGCGGTGCGGGGGTCGGCGGGTAGGAGGGTTTCCAGGGCGTGGGCGACCTGCAGGACGAGGGCGTCGCCGCCCCTCGGGCCGACGATCTGCAGGCCGAAGGGCATTCCGTTGCGGTCGAGGCCGACGGGGAGGGAAATGGCGGGGTGGCCGACGATTGTCACGGCATATGCCATGGCGAGCCAGTGGAAATAGGTTCTTGTCGGCTGGCCGTCGATCTCGGCCGGGTACAGTTCGCGCCATGACCTTGGGCTGAGGGTGATGGCGGGGGTCAGGATGATGTCGTACCGTTCAAAGAACGACTGCCAGCGGTGGTAGAGCACGGTCTGGGTGCTCATCGCCCGTGCCACGTCGGCAGCGGTGTAGCGCTGGCCTTGCGCGACGTTGGCGCGGACGTTGGGGCCGACCTTGTCCGGGGTCTCCTGCACCTTCTGGGCGTGCGAACCCAGGAAGACGAGGGCGCGCAGAGTCTCGAACACCTCGTCGGTGCCGGCGCAGTCGGGCGTTGCGTCCTCGGCGCGGGCGAAGACGTGGCGGAACAGGCCGGTCTTTTCGGCGAAGACGTCGCGGATGTGACGTTCGGTCGGGGCGAAGCCGAAATCCGGGGTGAGGGCGATGCGCAGGCGCGAGAGGTCGATGGCGGCGGGCGGATAGACGTCGGCCGGGCGGCGCACGGTGCGGCCGTGGAGGGTGGCGGCCAGCGGGTCGCAGGCAGCGTCGCCGGCCATGGCGGCCAGGAGCAGGCTTGTATCGGCGACCGTGCGGCCCATCGGGCCGACGACCGGCAGCGTGGTCCAGCCATGCACGCGGCGCTCGGTCGGCACCATGCCGGGGGCTGGGCGGAAGCCGACGATGCCGCAGAAGGCGGCGGGGTTACGGAGCGAGCCGCCGGTATCGGAGCCGGTGCAGAGCGGCACCATGCCGGCGGCCAGGGCGACGGCTGACCCGCCGGAGGAGCCAGCACAGGATTTTGCCGGATCGAACGGGTTGCCGGTGGCGCCGAGGACGGCGTTGCGGGTGTTGGCCCCTGCCCCGAACTCCGGCACGTTGGTCTTGCCGACGATGATGGCGCCGGCCTGGCGGACGGCGCGGACGACACGCTCATCGTCCGGCGGGATCCAGTCGGCGAAGAGCGGGCTGCCGAAGGTGGTGCGCAGGCCGCCGGTGAGCTGAAGGTCCTTGATGCCGATCGGCAGGCCGTGCAGCAGCGGCAGGTCCTCGCCGCGGGCGACGGCGGTATCGGCGGCGCTGGCGGCCTGGCGAGCGCGGGCGAAGTCGCGGATCGGGATGGCGTTCACGGCGGGGTCGATCGCCTCGATCCGGGCGATGCAGCTTTCCAGCAGTTCGGTGGGCGAGAGGGCCTTGGCGCCGATCAGGCGCCGAGCCTCGACGGCGGTCAGGTCGCAGGGGTCCATGGGTGAGTGTCCGGTCGATCAGTAGCCGAGGGCCAGGCCGTCCTTGCGGGGCTCGGAGCCGCCGACCAGGACGCCGCGTTCGTGGTCGATCCAGATCGCCTGGCCGCCGCCGAGGGGACGCTCGATCAGTTCGGGGTCGTGGCCCATGGCCTGGAGCCTGGCGACGACATCGGACGGCACGCCGCGTTCGATCTGCAGCTTGCCCCTGAGCGGGAAGAGGCGCCAGAGGTCGATGGCCTGCTGGATGTCGAGGCCGTATTCCAGGAAGTTGGTCAGGAACCAGGTGTGGCCCATGGGCTGGAAGTGGCCGCCCATGACGCCGTAGGGCATCTGGGGCTTGCCGTCCTTCATCACCATGCCGGGGATGATGGTGTGCATCGGGCGCTTGCCAGGGGCGATGCAGTTCGGGTGGCCGCGCTCCACCCGGAAGCCGAAGCCTCGGTTCTGCAGCATCACGCCGCTCTTGTGCGCCAGGATGCCGCTGCCGAAGCCTTCAAAGAGGGAGTTGATGAAGCTGCAGGCGTTGCCGTCGCGGTCGACGACGCAGAG
>DASQVN010000201.1:0-8579 GCA_035640755.1 Rhodopila sp. | reverse complement strand
CATGCAGCTCTGCTCGGACGATCCCGCAGAGATGAATCAGGCTGGCTTCCGGAGAACCCAAAGTGACTCCAGGAGGTAAGTTTTTGTTTCAGAATACGCTATTTCCGCAATATCGTCGCACCAGCATACCGGGCCGCGGTTCCCAATTGGGCTTCGATTCGGATGAGCTGGTTGTATTTGGCCGTCCGGTCGCTCCGAGCCAGACTACCGGTCTTGATCTGACCGCAGTTCGTAGCCACTGCGAGATCTGCAATCGTGGAATCCTCAGTCTCGCCTGACCGGTGGCTCATGACAGCTTTCCAGCCGGCGTGATGTGCGACTTCCACCGTTTCGAGCGTCTCGGAAAGGGTACCTATCTGATTGACCTTGACCAGAACGGCATTTGCCGACCCGAGCTCAATGCCTTGCCGGAGACGTCCCGGATTGGTCACGAACAGGTCGTCACCGACGAGATTAACTCGGTCGCCGATCGTCGCCGTCAGCAGCCGCCAAGTTTCCCAATCGTCTTCGGCGCACCCGTCTTCAATTGAGACGACTGGATAACGAGAAATCAGATCCGTCCAGTAACGGACAATCCCTTCGCCATCCAGGACCTTGCCTTCCCCTTCCAGATGGTAACGGCCGTCCCGGAAGAACTCGGTGGAGGCAGGGTCAAGAGCAAACGTAATATCCTCGCCCACCCTGTAGCCGGCTTTTTCGATGGCTTTGGCAATGAAGCCCAGGGCTTCGTCGGCCGATTTCAGATTGGGAGCAAAACCACCTTCATCACCGACATTGGTGTTGTGGCCGGCATCATGCAGGCCTCTTTTCAAGGCTTGAAACACTTCGGAACCCATACGCACGGCGTCTGTTATTGTGGGTGCCGAAATCGGCTGGATCATGAACTCCTGGATGTCGATCGGATTATCGGCGTGCTTGCCGCCGTTTATGATGTTCATCATGGGCACTGGCAACGTCCGCGCGTAGGCACCGCCGATGTAGCGATAGAGTGGGATCCCAAGATCGGACGCTGCCGCCTTTGCGACCGCGAGTGACACTGCGAGTATCGCGTTTGCACCTAACCTGCTCTTGTTGAGCGTACCATCCAGATCAATCATGATCTCGTCGATCACGACCTGCTGGGTTGCATCGATGCCAGCGATGGCTTCGAGAATTTCTCCTTCGACGTTGGAGATCGCCCTTTGCACGCCCTTGCCACCGAAACGGGAGGAATCCCCGTCACGGAGTTCCACCGCTTCGTGCGCGCCCGTGGAGGCACCCGAGGGCACGGCTGCGCGGCCTAGAACGCCGGACTCCAGCACGACGTCCACTTCGATGGTCGGATTGCCGCGGCTGTCAAGAATTTCACGGGCGGTGATGTCGGCAACGGCGGACATGCAGATCTCTCCGGTTTTGCGGTGACGCTTCGTAACACCTTGGAGATGCGGCTGTCACCCTGGTCCCGGCAGGGAGGCGCATCTCGTTCAGGTGGACGAGTGGCCGCGGGTTCTTGGGCTTCCGGTCAGCTCGGTATCGAGGTCGATTAGAGGAAGGGACAGTGTTGTGACGTCGTATTGCCGGTAGCCGACAGTGGGAAAGGTGGGGTTGGCTTCACGTGTTACATGTTCCTGCTCAACACCGCAGTTCATGATGGCCTCCCAATGAGAGCGGGTCCCCTTACAGCCGCAAGTAGGCGTCACTCCCTCCTCAGGACGGCATGCGCTCCGACAGGACAGCCAGAATGGCGCGATCCGCTCCGACGACCTTAAGTCTTTTCTACCTGCGAATACTCGAGTTCCACAGGGGTCGAACGACCGAAGATAGAGACACTGACCTTGACGCGGCCCTTTTCCTCATCGACTTCTTCGACCGTACCATTGAAGCTGGTGAACGGACCATCCGAGACGCGCACCTGCTCACCCACCTCGAACATGACAGCCGGGCGCGAGCGATCCACACCTTCCTGACTTTGCTTCAAGATCCGCTCCGCCTCAGCTTGGCTAATTGGGCTGGGACGTGTCTTGCTCCCAAGAAAGCCTGTCACCTTCGGTGTGTTCTTGACCAAGTGCCACGCATCGTCCGTCAGATCCATCTTTACGAGAACGTAGCCAGGAAAGAATTTATGCTCACTATTGACCTTGCGCCCACGCTTAACTTCAACGACGTTTTCAGCGGGTACGAGCACCTCCTCAAACTGCTCTGAGAGTCCTTTCTGGGCGGCTTGTTCCTTGATCTGCTGCGCGATTTTCTTCTCAAAGCCTGAATAAACGTGCACGACGTACCAGTTCTTAGCCATGTCCCTGAGATCCTGTTAGATGCCAGCGGCAAACAGCGCACGCACCCCGAGTCCGATCACCTGATCGACCACGAAAAAGAAGATGGCCGCGATAGCAGCCATGGCGAACACGAGTCCCGTGGTGACCATTGTCTCCTTTCGGGTAGGCCAGGTCACCTTTCCCACTTCCGCCCTGACTTCACGCACGAATTTAGCCGGTTCAAACGCCACGTTCTTCGTTCCTATGGTAACTGTCCTAGCCCGGCGTTGAGGCGTGGCAGGGGTGGAGGGTCTCGAACCCCCAGCCTCCGGTTTTGGAGACCGGCGCTCTAGCCAATTGAGCTACACCCCTACAGGCCGCCGCACAATCTTCCGATCAGGCGTGACAGGATGGGTAAAAAGGATGGGTGCACTTGCTTGTCAAGCGTTTATCCCAAGAACCAACCATGTTCTTGCTACGTTCACCTCAATGAGCGTCAGCCCAGGTTTGTCCGACCCCGGTATCCACGAGTAGCGGAACCGAAAGCTCTGCGGCCGTTTCCATGATCTGTCGGACCAGCATTGACAGCCTGGAGACCTCATCCTCGGGCGCCTCAAACAGCAATTCGTCATGCACTTGCAGCAGCAAGCGGGAACGCATTTTGGCGTCGCGAAGAGCGGCGTGAATTTTCACCATCGCGCGCTTGATGATATCAGCGGCACCCCCCTGCAAAGGCGCATTGATCGCCTGACGTTCGGCATAGCCGCGCCGAGCTGGATTCCTATCGGCGATGCCCGGTACCCAGCAGCGGCGACCGAAGGGAGATACCACATAGCCTTTGATCCGCGCCTCCTCCTTTGTTCGCTCCATGTATGCGCGGATCCCTGGGTAGCGTTCGAAATAGCGGTCGATGTAACTCCGCGCCTCGCCCGGCGTGATGCCAAGCTGGCGCGCCAAGCCAAAAGCCGAGATGCCATAGATGATGCCGAAGTTGATTGCCTTGGCTCGCCGGCGCGTTAATGGGTCCATGCCTTGCATCGGTATTCCAAAAACCTCACTGGCAGTACGGGCATGGATGTCCTCACCATTTAGAAAGCTTTGTTTCAGCTCGGGCAGGTCGGCGACGTGAGCGAGCAGGCGCAACTCAATCTGCGAATAATCCGCGCTGACTAGCATCCAGCCAGGTTCAGAAATAAAGGCGTGCCGAATACGGCTGCCTTCCTCGGTCCGGATGGGAATGTTCTGCAGATTGGGATCATTGGACGACAGACGTCCGGTTGAGGCGATCGTCATGGCGAAACAGGTATGTACCCGTCCCGTGTCCGGATTGATCTGATCCACCAGGGCATCGGCATAGGTGGATTTGAGCTTCTGCAATTGCCTCCATTCAAGAATGCAGTTTGGCAGTTCGTGCCCCTGATCCGCCAGTGCCTGCAACACGGACGAGTCTGTACCCCAAGCGCCGGTCTTCATCCGCTTGCCGCCGGATAGGCTCATTTCATCGAACAGGACCTCGCCGATCTGTTTTGGACTTCCGACATTGAATGGGTGGCCTGCCATCCGGTGACAGTCTTGTTCAATGATTGCCATGCGCGCTTCAAAGTCCACAGACATACGGCGAAGGTCATCCGCATCGATCCGGATGCCGACTCGCTCCATTTCCAGGAGCACCGGGATCAAACGACGTTCGACCTGCTCATACAGCCCGAGGGCGTGATTCAACCGCAAGCGGGGGCGCAGCGTACTCCACAGACGCCATGTGACGTCCGCATCCTCGGCCGCGTAGGCCGTAGCACGGTCCAACGGCACTTGGGAAAAGGGGATGCGATTACGCCCGGTTCCGGTGATCTGATCATACGTGATAGGCGTATGGCCAAGGTGGAGCCGCGAGAGCTCATCCATGCCGTGGCCATGCAAACCAGCTTCTTGAGCGTAGGAGATCACCATGGAGTCGTCCACCGGGAACGGCATGGGGAACCCTGCTCGATGCAGCACCATCATGTCGAATTTGGCATTCTGGAACACCTTCAATACGGACGGATCCGCCAGCAGAGGTCCCACGATGCCGATAACGTCACCGAGCGGAACCTGCTCTTCGACACCTTCATGCGCCAACGGCACATAGCAGGCGCGCCCTGCACGGGTTGCCAGTGACAATCCAACGAGCTTGGCTCGTAGTGCGAAAAGACCATCAGTTTCTGTGTCAACCGCGACGCAGCCAGTGCCGATTGCTTCCTCGACCCACCGGCGCAACGCTTCGGTTGTGGTCACCGTTTCGTAGGGTCCAAAGCCGCAGCGATCGACGGGCGGTGGGGTCAGGCCAAAATCCGGTTGCAGAGGGGCCGCTGAGCCAGCCTGCCGAGCAGCAAGCGTTTGAGCCGCTGCGGTCTGAGCTGCGGCCGCATCAAGGCCCAGACGAGCAATTATACTTCGGAAGCCTTGTATCTGGAGCCACTCGCGCAATCTTGCCGGGTTGGCATCGCGCTGTATCAGCGCTTCAATGGGCAAAGGCAACGGCGTGTTGTCACGCAGCAGCACCAGCTCACGCGATATGCGGGCTTTGTCTGCGTGCTCGATCAGTATATCTCGACGCTTAGACGCCTTCATCGCCGGCGCGGCCGCCAGCACCGCGGCAAGCGAGCCGTATTCGTTGATGAGCTGCGCTGCACCCTTGGGGCCGATGCCCGGTACACCTGGCACGTTGTCGGTCGCGTCACCTATCAGTGCCTGCACTTCGACCATCTTGTCGGGGGTGACCCCGAATTTCTCCATCACCTCCTGCGGGCCGATCGGCTTCTGCTTGATCGGGTCAAGCATCTCCACGCCCGGCCTGATCAGTTGCATCAGGTCCTTGTCCGAAGACACGATGGTGACCTGTCCGCCAGTATCGACCGCGCTTTTCGCATAGGCGGCGATAAGATCATCTGCTTCCCAATCCGGAAGCTCGATAGCTGGAACGCTAAATGCTTCGGTCGCTTCGCGGATCAGCGCAAATTGCGGTACCAGCTCCTCGGGCGGCAGCGGCCGGTGCGCCTTGTATGCGTCATAGAGCCGATTACGAAACGTGGTCCGCCCGGCATCGAAGATGACCGCCACATGAGTGCCGACATGCTCTTTCAGCAGCTTCGCGAGCATGTTCGTGAACCCGAACACCGCATTTACTGGCGTGCCGTCTGGACGTGTCATTGGCGGCAGCGCATGGAAAGCGCGGAATATGAAGCCCGACCCATCAACCAGAATCAGGTGGAGGGGATGAGAGGCACCGTTGTCCGACCCATTGGGGGCTGAAACATCGTGCGCGAGGTCAATGTCCGCTGTCGTGACCAGCTCCCGGGTTCAAGATGTAAAGACGCGAGCAGTAGGGACACATGACCTTGTCCTGCGGGATACGCAAGAAAACCCGCGGATGACCAAGCGGGCCACCCCCACCGTCGCAAGCGACAGTGCGCGCGTTGACGCGGATGATCTCGGTCGGGGTCGGAGTCGTCATGGTGGTCGCGCCGTCCGGCATATTGATCCTCTGTCCCGAAACACTAGCGGATGATACCGATGCGGTGGATGCTTTCAACCATTCTACCATGATGCGCCGACTCGCTTACCTTTCGCTCACCGTGCTGTTGCTGGCCGGGTGCGTAACACGCGTTGCTCCCCCAGGTCCGGCCATTGCTCGCCCCGGGGAGACTGCCAACGCCTTTATCATGCCGGACGGCGCGGTATTGCCCTATCGTGAATGGCTGCCGAGTGAACCGCCACGCGCTGTTGTGTTAGCCCTGCATGGAATGAACGACAGCCGCGATGCGTGGGAGTATCCGGCCCCTGCCCTCGTCAATGCGGGTATCGCTCTTTTTTCCCCGGACTTGCGTGGTTTTGGCGCGACGTCCAGCCGTGGGCTGTGGCCTGGAACCAACGGACTTGCCAGCGATGCTCGAGTGATGGCGCAGCTGCTGCGAGCACGCTATCCCCATACCCGATTGATCCTGATGGCAGAGAGCATGGGCGCAGCCGCATTGATGGTGCTGGCGGGCGAACCGAATCCCCCTCCTGTGGACGGGTACGTATTGATTGCGCCGGCCGTTTGGGGTCGCTCGGAAATGAGCTTTCTGATGCGTGCTAGCTTATGGCTCGCGGACAGCCTGGTCCCAGGATTGACGATAACAGGTCGCGGCATCATCCGAGTGACCGCTAGCGACAACAAGGAGGCATTACATCGCCTGTCCACAGATCCGTTGACGATCCATGAGACCCGGGTGGATGCGATCAAGGGTTTGGTCGACCTGATGGATCATGCGTTGGCCGCAGTCCCACATTTCCACGCGCCAGCGTTGTTCCTTTATGGCGGTCATGATGAGCTCGTTCCACCGCGGGCAACTGCAGCAACCTGGCGAGCGCTGCCGAAGAGTGCGGTTCTGGCATTTTATCCGAATGGATATCATCTGCTTCTGCGTGACAAGGATCGGGAAATGCCGATTGGTGACGTTCTGTCATGGATACAAGACCCGAAACAGCCCCTGCCCTCTGGGGCCGATAAGGCGGCGCTGATATGGCTTGCGACACAAAAACAGGAAGGTATCGGGCCAATTCACAACCCGGCGGCTGCCCCGTGACGGAAAATCCAGGCTTTTCAAATCTGCTTATAAAACGCCAGCGAAAATCTCGCGTCGGCAGATTAACCCGAAGTTTTCACTGCGTATGACTTGATTAGTGGGTCTGGCCAAAGGATTGGCTGTGATCACTTTTTGTTTTGTGTCCATGTAGGGGATTCTCAGGTGGCGCGATTTGCGATTCGGTGCGGACCTGTTCATCGAGACCGTGCCCAACCGTTCCTCGCCCCCCGCCGTGCTGCTGCGCGAGAGTTTCCGCGACGATCAGGGCCGTTCGCAAAAGCGCACACTGGCCAATCTCAGCAAGCTGCCGGGCGCGGTGATCGAAGGCCTGAAGGCCCTGCTCAAGGGCGGCATCGTGATCGGCACCGACCCGGCTTCGCTGCGGATTGAACGCGCGTTGCCGCACGGGCACGTCGCGGCGGCGCTGGGCACCATCCGCAAGATCGCGCTGGACCGGCTGATCCTGAGCACCGCCCAGGATGCGGCCTCGCGCCGGTGTTGCGATCTGGTGGTGGCGATGATCGTCGATCGGCTGATCGCGCCCCGCTCGAAGCTTGGCTTTGTGCGCGCGGGTGGACGAAGCCACCGCGACGACCAGCCTCGGCGTCACGCTTGGGTTGGGGACAGTGCGCGAGCGCGAGGCCTACGAGGCGCTGGACTGGCTGCTGGAACGTCAGCCACGGACCGAGGCCGGGCTTGCCCGCCGCCATCTGAGGGACGGCGTGCTGGTGCTCTACGATGTCCGTTCGTCGTATGTCGAGGGGCGCTGCTGCCCGCTGGCTCGGCATGGCTACTCGCGCGACCACCGCGGCGAGCGGTTGCAGATCGTCTACGGTCTGCTGTGCACGCGCAATGGGCTGCCGGTCGCGGTCGCGGTGTTCGACGGCAACACCGCCGATCCGGCGACACTGGCCAACCAGGTGACCACACTCAAGCAACGCTTTGGCCTCGCACGGGTGGTGCTGGTGGGGGATCGCGGCATGATCACCTCGGCGCGGATCGCGGCGGCTCTGCCGCCGGCGGGCCTGGACGGGATCTCCTGTTTGCGTGCGCCGGCGATCCAGGAATTGGCGGCGGGCAACAGGCCACTGCAATGGTCACTGTTCGACGACCGCGACCTGGCCGCGATCAGCGCGCCCGCGCAGTTCCCGGGTGAGCGGCTGATCGTCTGGCGCAACCGCGATCTGGCCGCGGAACGGGCGCGCAAGCGCGCGGAACTGCTGGTGGCCACGGCGCGCGAACTGGCACGCATCCAGACGCGGGTGGCTCGCCAGGGAACGCCGCTGCGCACCGCCGCCGAGATCGGTCTGGCGGTCGGTGCCGTGCTGGACAGCCGCAAGGTGGGCAAGCACTTCCTTCTCGACATTGGCGAGCGGCATTTCAGCTTCCGGCGCGACCCGGCGCAGATCACCGCGGAAGCGCGCCTCGACGGCCTTTACGTGATCCGTACCTCGGTCCCGGCCGAGCAACTCGACGCCGGCCAGGCGGTGCAGGCTTACAAGGATCTCGCCCGGGTCGAGCGGGCCTTCCGGTGCCTCAAGACGGTGGATCTGGACATCCGCCCGGTTGATCCGCTTCGCGGCTCAACCCATTGGACCGCCGATCGGGTGCGGGCGCACGTGTTCCTGGGCATGCTGGCCTACCACATCGAGTGGCACTTGCGTCAGGTGCTGGCGCCGCTGCTGTTCCACGACACCGCCATCGCGACGGCCCGGATCGAGCGAGCCTCGCCCGTCGGTCC
>DASQVN010000200.1:0-2582 GCA_035640755.1 Rhodopila sp. | reverse complement strand
CAGGTGCTGACGCTCAGCCGCCTCCAGGATGCGCAGCTGTCCGATCGGCTGGTCGGGATCGGCGACGAACGCTTCCAGCAACCTGAGGAAGCGGGCCTGGTGGCGCTCGAGCTCCGCGCCGGTGTACAGCGCCGGGCTTGCATCGAAGTCGATCCGGAGCCCTTTGCCATCGCCGCGATCATACACGAAAATCGCGAGATCCTCGACCGAACCATTGCAAAGATTGTGCACCGTGACCGGATGGCCGCCGAAGCGCAGATCATAATCGAACGGCTCAATGTTGATCACAGTCGTCAACAAATGCTTCTGTTCGGCCAGCAAATGCAGATCGCGCCGTAGATCTTCGTAGCGGTAGCGTTGGTGGCGGAGACTTTCGCGAACCTGTCGGCCGACCGACTGCATCAATTCCCGCACCGACATGCCGGAACGCATGGTGACCCGCAGCGGCACGACGTTCGCGACCAGGCCAGGAATTTGCCGCAGCCGCTTACTCAGCCGGCCGGTGACGGGGAGGCCGAGCACCAGATCCTGAACGCCGGTCATACGATAGAAATAGACAGCTGTAGCGGAGATCATGAGCTGCGGCAGGCTGCTGTCCGCCTGCCGAGCAACGTCGCGGATACGCGCCACGGCGGCGGCTGGAAGCTGGCAGGTTCGGCGCAGCAGCCCGCCCTGGCTCGGCGCCTGCCGCGTGGCGAGCGTGACCGGTTCGGGTCGATCGGCGAAGCGCGTAACCCAGTAATCACGATCACGCTCGAAGCGTTCGGAATCGCGATAGAGCTGGTCTTCCGCCAGCAGTTCCGACAGTGAGCCGAAAGGAGTCTCGCCGGGTGCGCGGTTTTCGAGAAGCGCCGAGTAAACGTCGGCAAGACGCCGAGCGAAAAGCCCGCCGCCGAAGCCGTCCAGCAAAATGTGGTGACTCCGATGGTACCATATGAAATGGGTGTTCGCCAGCCTGATCAGGCCGCAGGTCCACAGCCGATCGTGCAGCGGATCGTGCGGCGCCATGAATTCGTCATGCATCCACCGCTCGGCCGCAGCCAAGGGATTGGCGTCTGCGCTGAAATCCATCAGCGGCAGAATACCCTGCACTGTGGAACGCACGAACTGCTGCAAACCGTCGGTCTGCTCGACGAAGCACAGCCTGACAGCCTCTGCCTCCGTTGCGGTCTGATGGAGTGCATCCGTAAACACAGTGGCGTCGATCGGCCCGTGTATCTCCACCATCTCGGCGATGTTGAAAATGCTATTGCGGGGGCTGAACTTCTGGGCGAACCACATGCCGCGCTGTGCCACGGACAGGGAGAACAGTTCTTGCGTCTGCTCAAGCACGTTCAGTACAGCCTCTTATAGTTGGCAGTTGAATCCGACGGCACCACCGAACGTGGGGCAATGGAATGGTGACCGATGCTTGCTACATACAATGTATCTACTGAAGCGACTCCGCCGGACGCAAATCAGCCCAGTGTTGATCAACAAAATGCACGGCTGCGTGCCTCTCGGCTGGACCATGTACAGGCTGCCATCCATCCGGCACAGGCAATGAGGCCGGCCAGATGGAATGCTGATTGGAAGCATTGACTAAGATCAAGTACTGCTGGGAGTTGTCGTCGAATAGACATGCCATTGTTGGGACGCTCCAATGACGCAGGTCTGTGCTTGGGCCACTTAGGCATACCATCGAAAGAATTCCTGTCAACGTGAAGAGTGTGTTTCAAGCACGCCAAAGTTCCTGCCTAGGGGCAACCTCGGAGCGTCTCATATACGTAATTGCGATTCTACGAATGCGGCGATAGCATTTGCAGTTACAGGATAGAGACGCGATTGGGAAACGTAGGGCACGTTGCGATCAGTTGATGCCCCTTGCCGATCGACTGCGCCATTTTTGAAATACTCTAATAATATTTGCCCATGCCGACTTTGAGCAAGTTTCTGTCGTCGCTCGTGCAGATGCGTCTTGCCGGCCGGGGCCTAGGTTCACGGTGTCGCGATCTGCGAGGCGGTCAGGCGGCCGAGGCACCGTCCAGCCAAAGCTGGGCGATGGTGGCCTGTGCCGTATCCAGCCTGGCCGTGAGGGCCGTTATCTCCTCCGCTCGGGCGCGCAGCCTGTGCTCCAGCTGGCTCACGCTCGCTTCCGCCTGCGTGGCGCGCTGCTGCTCGGCCTCCAGCTTCTGCGCGGCGAGGGCGCTCTCGACCCGGAGATCCGCGATGGTGACGTGCGCTGCGTCCAACTTGGCCTGGAGGAGATGCAACTCCTCCGTCCGGGTCCCAGCGCCTGCTGCAGTTGGGTGGCCTCGTCGCGCACGGCGTCAGTGGCGGCGCGTTCGTCCTCGGCGGCGAGCCGGGCGGCGTCGATCTGGGTCTGCATCTCGGCCACCGCGACTTCGACCTCATGGCGGGTTTGCCGCTGCTGGTTGGCGGTGATCTCGGCGATGGCGGTATCGAAGGCGGCGACGAGATTGCTCAGGGCGCGTTGCACCAGGGCCGGCAGCGGGGCCGGTGTGGCGGCGTGTGGTGCTGGCGCGGCGGGGAGCGCGCCAGCATTGGCCTGGGCGGCTTTCCAGGCGCGCAGCTGCGGGGTG
>DASQVN010000199.1:0-2296 GCA_035640755.1 Rhodopila sp. | reverse complement strand
CTGCGCTGACCCTGCGCTGACCCTGGTTCGGCCGGCGGGGCGTACGCCGTATGCGCCGGCCGCTTTGCCACGAAATTGCCCGACGATCACCCTGGCTTCGACATGCCGGAAATCTATCTGGCCTGTGTCCCGGGTCACAGCGCGGAGGCCGTCTCCCGCCCATTCTGGCCCCGACAGACAGTTGGAGGTGTACCATGTGGGCATATCTCAAGGCGATCGCACTCATCGTTGGGCTGCTGGGCACCTACATCGCGCTCGTTCCGCTGATCGCCTGACGCTGTTTCCGACGCACCAACAGCCAGGCGCGGATGTTGATCACGGGCCGTGGGCCGGCGGCTGCAATGCGGAAATCCGGCAGCCTTTCCCGTTGAAGTTGTGGCAAAAACCGGCTCTGTTACTGCTTGGCATATGTTCGCATGCAGCGCGGGCCGAGTGACATATCCGCCACGCATCGGGGAGCAGCAAGCATGGCAGCCGCGCCGGCAGGATCTTGGTTCTTGACTCCGGGCCGGCATTCATCGGAACTCCGCCGCCAGATATCATAAATGATGTTTGGGGCATGATAACTGCCGGCCAGATGCGTGCCGCACGCGCGCTTCTCGGACTCGACCAGCGTGGCCTGGCCGAGCTCTCCGGATTGTCGTTGCCGACGATCCAGCGCATGGAGACGAGTGACGGCGTGATCCGCGGCAATGTGGATTCGCTGGTCAAGCTGACCGGCGCCCTGTCGGCGGCCGGCGTCGAACTGATCGCCGACAACGCGCCCAGCCTCACGGGCGGGCGCGGCGTGCGCCTCAAGACATCCGCATGACCTCGGTCGGGTTCGACATCCTCGCCCTGCTCATGCTCAGTCTCGCGGGCGCCACTGGCGCACGGCACGGCGCGGGTCGCGTCGTGGTCTATGGCGGCTGTCTGCTCACGTGCGTTTCGCTCGGGTTCGTCTCCGCGGCCGGGCTGGCCAACCCGCCCGCGGCAACCGTCCTGCCGATCTTCCTGCCCTGGACCGGCATGCACATGCGCATCGACGCGCTGTCCAGCGTGTTCCTCGGCATGCTGGCCCTGGGCGGCGCCGGTGCCAGTCTGTTCGCCCTCGGCTACGGACGGCACGAGGAGCATCCCGGCCGCGTGCTGCCCTTCTACCCTGCCTTCCTGGCCGCGATGATCCTGGTGCTGGTCGCTGACGACGCCTTCACGTTCCTGTTCGCGTGGGAGCTGATGTCGCTGGCGTCCTGGGCGCTGGTACTCGCTCATCAGGCCGGGGCACATCAGGCGGGGGCACATCAGGCCAATGGGCGCGCCGCCACGATCTACCTGCTGATGGCGACGTTCAGCGGCCTATGTCTGCTGTTCGCCTTCGGTCTCCTCGGCGGCGCCTTCGGGTCCTACACCTTCGCCGTGATCAGGGAGACGCCGCACACCGCGCTGCTCAGCGCCGCCGTCCTGATCGTCGCCCTGATCGGCGCCGGCAGCAAGGCCGGGCTTGTGCCGCTGCATGTGTGGCTGCCGCTCGCCCATCCCGCCGCGCCGACGCAGGTCTCCGCGCTGATGAGCGGCGTGATGACCAAGATCGCCATCTACGGCTTCATCCGCATCGTCTTCGACCTGCTCGGCCCCAATGCCTGGTGGGCCGGCATGCTGGTCATGGGCATCGGGGGCATCACCGCCGTGCTGGGCGTGCTGCAGGCGACGGCCGAGTCCGACCTGAAGACGCTGCTCGCCTATTCCACGGTTGAGAACATCGGCATCGTCTTCATCGGCCTTGGCCTCGCGCTCGCGTTCCGCGCCAACGGCTTTCCTGTTGTCGCCGCGCTCGCCGTCACTGCGGCGCTGTTTCACGCCGTGAACCACACGATGTTCAAGAGCCTGCTGTTCTTCGGCGCCGGCGCGGTGCTGAGCGCCACCGGCCAGCGCAGCCTGGAGGAGCTGGGCGGCCTGATCCACCGCATGCCGCGCACCGCGCTTGCGGTGCTGGTCGGCTGCGCCGCGATCTCCACCATGCCGCCGCTGAACGGCTTCGCGTCCGAATGGCTGACCTTCCAGGCGATCCTGCTGCATCCTGAACTGCCGCAATGGGGGCTCAAGCTGATGATCCCCGCGGTCGGCGCGCTGCTGGCCCTGGCCGCCGCGCTTGCCGCCGCGTGCTTTGTGCGTGCCTTCGGCGTCACCTTCCTAGGCCGCCCCCGTACCGATGCGGCCAGCCAGGCGCGTGAGACCGACGTGTGGTCGCAGGCCGCCCTGCTGGGCTTTGCCGCCCTCTGCCTGCTGGCCGGCATCCTGCCGGGTGCGGTTATCCACG
>DASQVN010000198.1:0-2536 GCA_035640755.1 Rhodopila sp. | reverse complement strand
TGAACCGGTACTTGTCGGTGATCACGGCCCAGCACGCGCCGATCCCCTTGACCTCGCGGCAGGGGCTGCTGTCGGCGCCGGTCGCCGTCTGCGGCACCGACCACACCGCATGGATCAGCCCCCACTCGACGAAGCTGATCGCCCATTTCACGATGAGATAGAGCAGCACCAGCGTGACCGCGGTGGACGGCACCGAGTTGAACAGGTTGGCCCGCGCCCAGCCGAGCGGCCCCACCCCCGCGGCCAGCGGCGGCGGCCGCGAGATCGGCGCGGCCGGGACGCCCGCGATCGCGGGAACCGGGTCGCGGGCGGCTTCGGAGATCTGGGCGGTGGATTGCGACATGGCCTATCGCTCCACGAGCGCGATGCGCGCGTTGTACCAGTTCATGAACAGGCTGATCGACAGGCTGATGACCAAGTAGACGAGCATGATGAGGGCGATGCCCTCGATCGCCTGCCCGGTCTGGTTCAGCGTGGTGTTGGCGATCGAGACGATGTCCTGGTAGCCGATCGCAACCGCCAGCGAGCTGTTCTTGGTCAGGTTCAGGTATTGGCTGGTCATCGGCGGGATGATCACCCGCAGCGCCTGCGGCAGCACGATCTTGCGCAACGTGACGCCGGGCCGCAGCCCCAGCGCGTTAGCCGCCTCCCATTGTCCGACGGGCACGGCGAGGATGCCGGAGCGGACGATCTCGGCGATGTAGGCGGCCGTATAGAGCACCAGGCCGAGGGTCAGCGCGCCGTATTCCGGGCTGATCGTGGCGCCGCCGGTGAAGTTGAAGCCGCGCAGCTCGGGCATGTCGACGGCGAGCGGCGCGCCCAAGGCGGCCCAGACCGCCAGCGGGAGGCCGACGAGCAAGCCGAGCGCCACCGGCCAGACTTTTGGGCGCACGCCGGTCTGCTCCTGCTTGCGCGTGGCCGCGCGCGACCAGGCCCAGGTGCCGATCGCGCCCACCACGAGGGCGAGCAGCGCCCACCAATACGCCCCTTCCCACTCCACCAGCGGGAACTTCACGCCGCGGTTGGACAGGTACACGCCGGGCAAGGGATGGAAGGACTGGCGGGGCGGCGGCAGCGCCTGCAGCAGCGAGTACCAGAACAGCAGCTGCAGCAGCAGCGGCAGGTCACGCAGGACCTCGACGTAGACCGCGGCGACCTTTGCGACCAGCCAGTTGCGGGACAGCCGGGCGATGCCGATCAGCGTCCCCAGGATGGTCGTGAGCACGACGCCGACGGCGGCCACCTTGAGCGTGTTCAGCACGCCGATGAGCAGGGCGCGGCCGTAAGTGTGCACGGCCGGGTCGTAGGGAATGAGGTACTCGCCGATCGGGATCCCGGCGATGCGGGACAGGAAGTCGAACCCGGTCGCGATCCGGCGCTGCTGCAGGTTCTGGCTGGTGTTGACGACGAGATACCCGACGATGGCCCCGACCGTGCCGAGGATCAGCACCTGCCAGACCACGTTGCGCACGCGCGGGTCGGACCAGCTGAGCCTGAACGGCTTGCGGGGGGCGGCCCGGGCGGGGTTCAGGCGGGGATCGAGGAGGGCACCGGACATCGTCAACCTGGAAAAAAGCCGCATCACCCTGCGACAGGCAGCGTTCGTAATGCAACTGCCATGCTAGAGCACTTTCCCCGCTCTGGAGAGCACCAAAGCACATGGGCCGCCCCGAGGCGGGGGCGGCCCATCATTTAGGCGAAGGCGAGGCTCAACGCATCGGCGGCGGATATTGCAGCCCGCCCTTGTTCCACAGGTTGTTGAGCCCGCGCGGGATGCCCAGCGGGGTGATGTTCCGCTCCCAGATCTCGCCGTAGTTGCCGACCGACTTGACGATGTTCACGGCGAACTTGTTGTCGACGCCGAGCGCCTTGCCCAGGTCGCCCTCGGCGCCGACCAGCCGACGGATGGTCGGGTCGGTCGAGCTTAGCATCTGATCGACGTTGCCCTGGTTCACCCCGCTCTCCTCGGCCTGCAGCAGGGCGAGGAAGGACCAGCGGACCACGTCGAAGAACTTGTCGTCGCCCTTGCGGACCATCAGCCCGAGCGGCTCCTTGCTGATGATCTCCGGCAGCAGGATGTAGTCCTCCTTCTTCGGCCCCTGCTGGAACCGGAACGCGGCCAGGCCGGACATGTCGGTCGAGTAGGCGTCGCAGCGGCCGGAGAGGAACGTGCCCTGGATCTCGGCCAGGTCCTGGATCAGGATCGGCTGGAATTTGAGGTTGTTCTGCCGGAAGTAGTCGGCGATCGCGAGTTCGGTGCTGGTGCCCGGCTGCACGCAGACCGTGGCCCCGTTGAGGTCCTTGACCGACTTCACGCCGGTCGCCTTGTTCACCATGAAGCCGGTGCCGTCATAGAAGTTCACGCCGGCGAACTCGAGACCGAGATTCGCCTCGCGGCCGAGCGTCCAGGTCGTCGAGCGGACCAGCAGGTCGATCTCGCCGGACTGCAGCGCGGTGAACCGGTTGGTCGTGGTCGTGGGCACGAAGCGGATCTTGTTGCCGTCGCCAAGGATGGCGGCGGCGACCGCGCGGCAGG
>DASQVN010000197.1:0-3825 GCA_035640755.1 Rhodopila sp. | reverse complement strand
GTCACTGCTCGGCGATCCCCGCACGCAAATGCCGTGCCACGACAACGAGGCGAAACATCAATGTTGCAAAACATGCCGCCCCGGCAAGATTTGCCGGGTAGTCCCTGCCACCCGGCAAATCTTGCCGGGTCCCGCCGCGATGCCCCGGTAAACTTTGCCGGCATTCGGCCGGATCGCCGAAGAGCCGCCAATGAGCGAAACGTACAGCCTCCCAAATCCGCCCGGCAAAGCCACGCCCAGCCCGTTCCGCCCCTTCCAGCCAGCCTGAAAGCGCCCAGCCCGAAAGCGACCAACCTGGCAGCAGCGCACACGCGCCAGCCCGACGCATATCCGCCGACGAGCCAGGGAGGAGGGGCGACAAGCCAAACGGGTCATGGCAGGATACCCGGACCATGCGCCAGCTCCTGCTCCTGCGGCACGCCAAATCCTCCTGGGACGACGCTTCGCTCCCCGACCGGGATCGTCCGCTCAACCCGCGTGGCCGACGCGCCGCCGCGGCCATGCGCCAGGCCATGCGTGATCTCGGGCTGTATCCCGACGTCGTGCTGGTCTCCACCGCACGCCGCACCATGGAAACCCTGGAAGCGCTGGAACCGTGGGATGAGACCCCGCTGATCGAGCCGATGGACAGCCTCTATCTGGCCGACTCGGTGCAGATCGGCGCCGCGCTGCACGGCGTCGCCGAAACCGTGCGCAGCGTTTTGCTGATCGGCCACAATCCCGGCCTGCACGATTTCGCACTGAACCTGGCCGGACCCCGCGCCATCGCGATGGGCGGCACGCATGAGCGGGCGCTCGCCCAGTCCTTTCCCACCGCCGCGCTGGCCGAGTTCGTCATCGCCGGATCGTGGTGGGACCTGCGGGAAGGCGGCGGCCGCCTGGTCCGCTTCCTGACCCCGCGCATGCTCGAGGCAACCGGGCCGTCCTGATGGAGATGGAATTCGCGCTGGATGCCGACTCGGCCGCCGGGCTGGCGCGAACCAGGGCACTCACCGCCCAGCGCGACGGACGCCCCCGGGCATCCGCCATCCGGATCGTCTGGCACGACAGCCCCAATACTACCCTGCGCAGCGCCGGCCTGGCGGTCGCCGAAGATCGGGACGGCTGGCGGATCGAGCGGCTGGTACCCGAACAGGAGACTTGGCTCCCCGCGCATCCCGCCCCGGTCCTCGCCCATGCTGCGGCGGCAGCCGAGCTTCCAGGCCTGCCGGGCTCCCTGGCAGCCTCCCTGGCGCCGCTGGCGGCGTTCGAAGGACGGCACAGCACCAGCGTGCTCGTCACGGACGCCGGCCCCGTCATCCTGTCCGCGCTCCGCGGCACCCTGCGTGCAGTCGAAGCCGAGCGTCCGGCCGCGCGGCTGTGGCTGAGTGGCGCGCCGCCGGCCGTGCGCGCCGCAATGGCCCTGGCTGCCGGCGCTGCACCCATCACCATCCCGGTCGCCACCCTGGCAGCCGAGGGCATCGCGCTTGCAACCGGCGAGCCGCCGCCCGCCCGGCATCTGGGGCCCCCGGCGCTGCCCGATCCGACAATGCCGGTGCAGGAGGCGCTGCGCCACATCCTCGGCCATCTGCTCGATGTCGTGCTGGCACACGCACCCGCCGCCGGCAGCGATGATGAAAGAAGCACCGATGCCGTCCATCAGATGCGCGTCGCCGTCCGCCGCGCCCGCTCGGCCTTGTCGCTGTTCCGCCCCGCACTGCCGCCGGACACGTTCGACCAGATCCGCAGCCGGCTGAAGGCCCTTGGCACGCAACTCGGCCCGCGCCGGGACTGGGACGTCTTCCTGCATGAGACGATCTCGGCCGTGCGCGGCGACCTGCCGGACCCCGAGCCGCTGCAGCGCCTCGCCGCCGCCGCCGAACGCCAGCAGCGGAACCACCGGAAGGCGTTGGCGGCCTGGCTGGACAGCGCGGACTATCGCTTGCTGACGCTCGATTTGGCCTGGTACATCGCGGCCATCCAGGAACCGCCAGACCCCTTGCCGCCGCTGGTCGAATTCGCCGCCGGCGTACTCGGGCAGCGGCACCGGAAACTCATTTCGCTCGGCAAGCAGATGGATGGGCTGGATCCCGCCGGTCTGCACCAAGTGCGCCTGCGCGCCAAGCGGGTCCGCTATGCGGCCGAGATGTTCGCGACCCTGCACCCGGCCCGGCCCGCACACCGCTTCATCAAGCGGCTGAGCGTCCTGCAGCAGCGCCTGGGCGTGCTGAACGACGGCACCGTCGCCGCCACCCTCCTCGCCCAGCTCGGCGGCCCGACCGGCCGCTACGCCTACGCTGCCGGCCTGATCACCGGGTTTCTCGCCGCCAGGGCAGCCCGGATGCGGCCACGCGTCGCCCGTGCCTATGAGAAGTTCCGGCGCAGGCCGCCCTACTGGTGCTGACCCCGGCCGGGTTTGCGGACACCTCCGATGGGGTTAGACACCAATGGTACCAGCCTTGATGGTTACAGCCTTATGGTTACAGCCCTGGGGGGAAGAGCCGTGAACCTGTTTCGTCTGCTGCAGAAACGCACCGCCGCCGGCAACCCGGTGCGGGTCGGCCTGATCGGCGCCGGCAAGTTCGGCTCGATGTTCCTCTCCCAGGTGCCCACGACTCCCGGCCTGGAAGTCGCCGCGATCGCCGACCTCTCCCCCGACCGCGCCCGCGAGGCCTGCCGCCGCGTCGGCTGGACCGAGGATCGGATCGACATGGTGCGCTTTACCGACGACGTCACCGCCATGCTGGCCATGCCGGGGATCGAGGTGGTGGTCGAGGCCACCGGCCACGCCCCCGCCGGCATCCGCCACGCGCGGGAGGCGATCCGCCAGCGCAGGCACATCGTTATGGTCAACGTGGAGGCCGACGTCCTCGCCGGCCCGCTGCTGGCGCGGGAGGCCGAGGCCGCCGGCGTCGTCTACAGCCTGGCCTACGGCGACCAGCCGGCGTTGATCTGTGAGATGATCGACTGGGCGCGCTCCTGCGGCTTCCCGGTCATCGCCGCCGGCAAGGGCACCAAGTATATGCCCGAGTATCACGCCTCCACGCCCGACACCGTGTGGGGCTACTACGGCCTGACGCCCGAGCAGGCGCAGGCCGGCGGGATGAACCCGCAGATGTTCAACTCCTTCCTCGACGGCACGAAATCGGGAATCGAGATGGCGGCGGTCGCCAACGCCTCCGGCCTGACGCCGGCGCCGGATGGCCTCGCATTTCCGCCGGTCGGCACGCATGAACTGGCCGCGGCGCTGCGCCCGGGCAACCAGGGCATGCTGCACCACGCGGGACAGGTGGAGGTGATCTCCTCGGTGCACCGCGACGGGCGGGCGGTGACGAACGACCTCCGCTGGGGCGTCTACGTGGTGTTTGAGGCGCCGAACGACTACGCCGCCCGCTGCTTCCAGGAATACGGCGTCGTGACCGACCCCACCGGTCGGTTCACCGCGCTGTACCGGCCGTTCCACCTGATCGGGCTGGAGCTGAATGTCTCGATCCTCTCGGCTGCCTTGCGCAACGAGGCGACGGGCGCACCGACCGGCTTCCGCGGCGACGTCGTCTCCACCGCCAAACGTGACCTAAAGGCCGGCGAGATGCTGGACGGCGAGGGCGGCGCCTGCGTCTGGGGCAGGCTGATGCCCGCCGCCGACAGCCTGGGTATCGGCGGGCTGCCGATCGGGCTGGCCAACCGGCTGCCGCTGACGCGCGACGTGAAGGCGGGCCAGCCGGTGACCTGGGCCGATGTCCGGATCGACGAAACGGATGCGGCGTACCGCACCCGCCGGGAGATGGAACGCCTGTTCTCGGCGTAGCATCCGATCGCAGAGAACCGTGAGAGGCGCAGTGTTCA
>DASQVN010000196.1:0-3348 GCA_035640755.1 Rhodopila sp. | reverse complement strand
CTGGCCGCCCAGTCACGGCACCTTGTGGACGTTCGACCGCCCTGGAACGGTATCCGCCTCTTGGCTATGCTCACTCGGTCAGCCGGGTGCCTATCTGCCTGCGTGCTGGCTGAACGGGAGGATCAGATGGCTGTAGCAAGTGTTTCGAAAATCACGTCAGCCTCTGCGGACGGCTTTGATGCCGCGGTACGGGAGGGGCTGGAGCGTGCCAGCAAGACGCTGCGCAACATCACCGGTCTGCACGTCGTCGAGCACAAGGCAAGTGTGAATAACGGCAGAATTGCCGAATACCGTGTCACCATGGAGGTCACGTTCATCCTGGAAAGCTGAACCTCCTTGCAAGAGTCCGCCGGCGGCCCGACATGGTTCACGCGCTGCCGGCGTGACCGCATGCGGCCCCGATCGACAGCCGTGCCGCACGAGCCGGCGCGATGGTGCCGGCGGCCCGCAGGACAGGAGGACGATGTGATGGCCCACGCGGGACATTACTACCTGATCTTCGAAACCGCAGGCGGCCACTGTGCGATTGCCTGGAACGCAGTGGGCATTACCCGCTTTCAACTGCCGACGAAGACTGCCCAGGCGGCCCGACAGCTTCTCCTGCGCCGCCTGCCCGATGCCGTGCCGGGCACGCCCACGCCGGAGGTGGCTGACGCAGTTGCCGCCGCGAAGCGCTACTTCGAAGGTGAGCAAACGGATTTCTCCCGCTTCAGACTCGATCTGAGCGGCCAGGATAAGCTGTCTCAGCAGATCTATGCCGCAGCCCGGCAGGTCGGCTGGGGCAGGACGACGACCTACGGCTCCCTGGCGAGGGAGATCGGCGCCGGTCCGGAAGTCGCGCGGGATGTGGGTCAGGCCATGGCCAGGAACCCGGTGCCGCTGCTCATTCCGTGCCACAGGGTGCTGGCGGCCGGCGGCAAGGTCGGCGGCTTTTCCGCACCGGGCGGTTCGGCCGCCAAGGCCCGGATGCTGGAGCTGGAGGGCGTGCGTGTCGCGCCGCCGCGGCCGGTACAGCAGCAACTGGAACTCTGACACCCGTTCCATGGTGCCGTGATCGCGGTAACCACGACTCCGGTGACCACGACTCCCCGGGGGACTTGCCGCCCGCTTCGGTGGCGGGCAGTCTCTGACGAAAGCAGCAGGGGAGGGCTGATATGGCCAAGGTCAACGGCGCGACACTCATGGCACGAAGCCTGAAGCAGCAGGGCGTCCAATACATGTTCGGCATCGTCGGGTTTCCGGTGCAGCCGATCGCGGCGGCCGCGCAGCAGGAGGGCATCCAATACATCGGCTGCCGTAACGAGCAATCGGCATCCTATGCGGCGCAGGCGGTCGGCTACCTGACCGGGCGCCCGGGCGTGTGCCTCGTCGTCTCCGGGCCTGGCGTGGTGCATGGGCTGGCGGGCCTGGCCAACGCGCAGCAGAACTGCTGGCCGATGATCCTGATCGGCGGTGCGTCGGCAACCTATCAGAACGGCATGGGCGCCTTCCAGGAAGAGCGCCAGGTGCAGATCGCCAGCCCGTTCTGCAAGTTCGCGCACGCGGTGGAGCATGTGCACCGCATTCCCTTTTACGTCGAAATGGCCGTGCGTTACTCGATCTATGGCCGTCCCGGCGCGTGCTATCTCGACATGCCGGACGACATCATCCTGGGTGAGGTCGAGGAGGACAAGGTCCACCAGGCCGCCACTGTTGCCAACCCGCCGCGGATGCAGGCAATGGACGCCGATATCGAGCATGCGCTGAATGTGCTGGAGTCGGCCGAGCGCCCGCTGGTGATCATCGGCAAGGGCATGGCGTGGTCGCGCGCCGAAGATGAAGTCCGCGCCTTCATCGAACGCACACAGGTTCCCTTCCTTGCCTCGCCGATGGGCAAGGGGGTGATGGATGACACGCATCCGCTGTCGGTCGGTGCGGCCCGCTCCCACGCCCTTCAGGAAGCCGACGTCATCGTCCTCCTGGGCGCTCGGCTGAACTGGATCATGCACTTTGGCCTGCCGCCACGGTTCAACAGGAATGTCCGCATCGTGCAGGTGGACATCGCGCCCGAATCGATCAGCCAGAATATGCCCGCCGAGGTCGGGCTGGTCGGCGACGGCAAGGCGATCGTCGGGCAGATGAACAAGGCGCTGGCGAACCGGCAGTGGTTCTATCCGAAGGATATGCCCTGGCGCGCCGCGATCGCCGAGAAGGCGGCAGACAACGCCAGGCAGATCCAACCGATGATCGAGGACAACTCGGCGCCGATGAACTACTACCGGGCGTTCAAGGACATCAGCGCCTGGCTGCCGGACAACGCGGTGATCATCGGCGAGGGCGCCAACACAATGGACATCGGCCGGACCCAGATGCCAAGCCGGAACGCGCGGCTGCGCCTGGATGCCGGCAGCTACGGCACGATGGGGATCGGCATGGGCTTCGTGCTCGCCGCCGCGGTGGTTCACCCGGACCGGCCGATCGTTTCGGTTTCCGGCGATTCCGCGATCGGCTTCTCGGGGATGGAGATCGAGACGGTGTGCCGCTACGGCCTGCCGGCGAAGATCGTCGTCCTGAACAATGGCGGCATCGGCGGCGGCAGCGGGGATCTGCCCGACGACAGGACGCGGATTCCACCGCGGTCGCTGATCTGGGGCGCGCGCTACGACAAGATGATGGAGGCGTTCGGCGGCAGGGGCTGGTATGTCGAGGATCCGGCCCAGTTGCGCGGCGCGCTCGATGAGGCGATGGCGTTTCCCGGACCGGCGCTGGTCAACGTGAAGCTGCACCCGGCGGCTGGGCGGAAGCCGCAGAAGTTCGGTTGGCATACGTCGTAGCGCGCGTGAGTCCTTCGAGCATGCCGGGGTTGTAGCCGGGGGCGACGCGGGCATCGATCAGCACGGAGCGGCCGGCGCGGGCGAGCCTGACGCCCTGCCTGACCGCTTCGGCAAGCTGCCCGGCAGTATGCACCGGCCCGATGCCGTCGAGTCCCTGGGCGCGGGCGATGGCGGCCAGGTCGATGTCGGGGTCGCCGATGTGCTGGCCGATCCATTTGTTCTCGACCGGGCGCTGCCGCTCCCTCGCCGTCCGTTCCTGGTGTACTTCATCGTTGAAGAAGGAGCGATTGTTGGCCACGACCGTCAGCATTGGAATCCGGTAGTGCGCCGCGGTCCAGAAGGCGGTGACCGACATCAGCGTGTCGCCGTCGCCCAGGACGGCCACCGGCAGGCGCCCGGTGCCGCGCAGGGCGAGGGCGGCGCCCACCAGCATCCCGGGGCCGGATCCGATCCCGGCGCCGCCGTCGTTGCCGAGGAAATCCAGCGGGTGGCGGAACCGCCAGGCCTCGCCCCGCCAGCCGAGTGGCAGCCGCAC